>CAXBAC010000028.1:0-13596 GCA_963973485.1 uncultured Polaribacter sp.
CTTGCGATGATACAAGTGCTGCAATTACTTGTAACTCAAGAGTACTTAGCAATGTTGTTGCTAATCAAGAAGTTCATGCAAAATATGGAGGCGTAGTTCCTGAATTAGCATCTAGAGCTCATCAACAAAATATAGTGCCAGTTGTTCAACAAGCTTTAGCACAAGCTAATATTACTAAAGAAGATTTAACTGCAATTGCGTTTACAAAAGGACCTGGCTTAATGGGTTCTTTACTTGTAGGAACGTCTTTTGCAAAGTCGTTAGCATTAGGTTTAGAAATTCCGCTTTTAGCTATAAACCATATGAAAGCTCATATTTTAGCACATTTTATTGATGATGAAACTAATAAAAAACCATCATTTCCATTTATTTGTTTAACCATAAGTGGTGGTCATACACAAATTGTGAAAGTAAATGATCATTTTGATATGGAGGTTTTAGGAGAAACTATTGATGATGCTGTTGGAGAAGCTTTTGATAAGTCTGCAAAAATATTAGGTTTACCTTATCCTGGAGGACCATTAATAGATAAATATGCGCAATTAGGGAACCCAAAAGCATATAAATTTACCAAACCAAAAGTTGGCGATTTAGATTTTAGCTTTAGTGGTTTAAAAACGGGTATTTTGTACTTTATTCAGAAAGAAGAACGCAAAAACCCAAATTTTATTAAAGAGAATTTACATGATATTTGTGCCTCAATACAGTTTACCATTGTTGAAATTTTAATGGATAAACTAAAAAATGCTGTCAAAGAAACAGGCATAAAACAAATAGCCATTGCTGGTGGAGTTTCTGCAAACTCTGCAATTAGAAATCGTTTAGTTTTAGCAGAAAAACATTGGGGTTGGTCTACTTATATCCCTAAATTTGAATACACTACAGATAATGCAGCTATGATTGCAATAACTGGTTATTTAAAGTATCTAAAATCAGATTATGATAACATGTCTACAACTGCAAAAGCACGATTAAAAGTAATCGATTAAACTGTATGAAAAATATACTAAATAGGCTCTTATTTAATGTAAAGTATTATCTATTTTGGGTATCGTATTTTGTATTTGCACGTGGTTTTTTCCTAATATATTATTTTGATAAAACAAATGAACTCTCTTTTACAACAACTATTCAGACATTTGCTGAAGGCATACAATTAGACCTTTCCTTTGCTGCTTATTTGGTTATTATTCCTTTTTTATTAATAACTGTATCAATTGTTATGTATCCAAAAGGTATTCTTAAATTCATAAAAGCTTATACTTATATTTTAATAGTTGTTATTAGCTTATTATTATTGATTGATGCTGGGCTTTATCAAGCTTGGGGTTTACGTTTAGATGCATCTTTATTAGATTATTTAAACACACCCACTTTAATGATTTCTTCAACCTCTACTTTTCAGTTGGTCTCAGGAATTATTGGTTGGTTTCTAATTTCATTTCTTTTTATTCGTATGTATAAAAGTATACATCAAAAAAATAAAGATAGGATTGCGTTTGGAAAATGGTTAGAAATACCTGTATTTATAGTAGTTCTAGCTGCTTTAATTATACCCATAAGAGGAGGCTTACAAACCATACCTGTTAACCAAAGTAATGTGTATTTTTCGAATAATATGTTTGCAAATCATGCAGCTATTAATTTTATGTGGAATTTTTCAAACACAATTAGTCATAAAACTGATAAGGGAAATCCATATAAAAAATTTGATGAGCAAACTGCTAAAGAAATAATTCAAAATAGAAGAAAAGAGCTTTTAACAGTTAATACAGATACTATTTTAACAATCAAAAAACCAAATGTTATCCTCATAATTTGGGAAAGTTTGTCTGCAAAAATTGTTGGCTCTTTAGGAGGTGAACCAAATGTTACTCCTAATCTAAATCAACTTTCAAAAGAAGGCATTTTGTTTACTAATTTTTACGCAAATGGAGACAGAACTGATGAAGGGATTCCTGCAATTTTAAGTGGCTATTATCCCCAACCTACAAAAAAGATTATGCGAATGCCTAATAAAACCAGAAGCTTACCAATGTTACCCAAAGAAATGAGTAAGTTAGGATACACAACTTCTTTTTATTATGGAGGCGATTTTAACTTTGGTAACATGAATACGTATTTAAGAAGTGCAGGAATCTCAAATTTTGTGGATGGAAATGAATTTGACAGTAAAGATTGGAGTTCTAAATGGGGTGCTTTTGATGATGCTTTTATGAAACGTTTTGCTGATGATTTATCAACAAAACAAGAAGAACCGTTTTTTAAAATAGCACTAACTCTTTCTAGCCATGAGCCTTTTGAAATTAGAGGGGAATATGTATTTGGAAAAGACACAGAAGATAATTTATATAGAAGTTCTCATTTTTATACAGATAAAGTTATTGGTGATTTTATCTCTTTTGCAAAAAAACAAAATTGGTATAAAAATACTTTAATTGTAATTATGGCAGATCATGGAAATCGTTTGCCAATTCACGAAGGTGAGTACAATTCTCCTAAAAAATTTAAAATTCCAATGCTTTGGCTTGGAGGAGCTGTAAATTCAACAATTAAAGAAGTAAATACTATTGCAACTCAAGTTGATTTTTCTTACACTCTATTAGATTTATTAAGAGGAGATAACAGTAAATTTGTTTTTGGAAAAAGTTTGTTTAATAATACTCAGAATCAGTTTGCATATTACACGTATAATAAAGGATTTGGAATTCTAGATGATAAAGGTGTTTTCGTCTATGATTATATTGCTAAAAAACCACTTCTAAAAGAAGGAAATACTTATAAATTAGATTCTTTAGGAAAAGCGCTAACCCAAAACTCTTATAGAGATTTACTTGAAAGAAAATAATTACTTTTTATTTAAATATTCTTCTATATCTGAAATATGATGTTGTAATGCTTTTGTAGAAATTTGTATTTCTTTAATCAAAAAACCTAGTGAAATAATTAGTAGAATTAATCCTAAACCAAACATCCAAGCTGCAATTAATTGTAAGTTAATGTAAATTAAAAACATTGTTAATACACAGAACAAAAGGCTAGTAATTCCAAAGATTTGCATCCATTTTGTTAAGTATAGTCTTAACTTTAAGTTTCGAATTTGTCTTAAAATAGAATCATCTTTTTCTTTTAAATACTTATCATGCAAACTCCTTATTACAGCTGCATAAGCTAAAAACCTGTTGGTATAAGCTAGCATAATCAATGAAATTGCTGAGAATAACAAAGCTGGGGTTGTAAGTGTAAAATTTTCCATCATTAAAAAAATTAATAGCATTCAAATTTAAGTGGAATGCATTAAAAAAAGACCTATTTTAAACATAATTTTGGCGAAGACTATAAATTATGATTCAGAAAGTAAGAAAATTTGGTTTTTTAACAAAAGGGTTTATTTATGCCATAATTGGCATTTTAACCTTTTTAGCTGCATTTGATTTAGGGGGTAAAATTGCCAACAAAAACAGTGTAATTAGCTTTTTAGAACAACAACTATTTGGTAAAATACTTTTATTTATTTTGGGTCTAGGGATGCTATCATATGCTAATTGGCGCTTTTACAAATCGTTTATTGTTTTGAAAAAGAAGGATACAAAAAATAAATTTATCTTTTCAATCGATTACTTTTTTAGAGGTTTAATTTACGCTTCCTTTTCTTTATCAATACTTTACCAAGTATTTAACCTTAAATTAAACAGAGTGTCTAAAGAAACTGTAGTTTCTAAAATTTTAGACATAGAAAACGGAATTTATATTCTGTATAGTATTGCATTTATGGTACTTATTTCTAGTCTTAACCAGTTTTATATTGCTTTTAGTAAAAATTATTTAAAAAACATAAAAAAATCGAACAACATCGAATCTTTTGAGTTTTTAAATAAATCTGGAAGATTTGGAATTACAGCTAGAGGTATTTCTTTTTTAATTTTCTCTTGGTTTATTTTTAAAGCATCATCGAATAGTAACCCAGATCAAGTAAAAGGTACACAAGAAATGTTTAGTTATTTGCAAAGTTTAACTTTGGGTAACTTTTTAATGGCAGTTATGGCTATAGGTTTTATTAGTTATGGTATTTTTCAGTACTTTTATGCAAGATATAGTTCTATATAACTGTTATAAGTAAGCTTTTTTTATGAAAAAAATTTTCTTTTGCATTTACCTCATGAGTTTTATAGCTTTTTGCCAAACCAAACCAGAAAACTTTGTGTATTTAACTGATATTGAGCCTACAATTCAAAGCGAACTTCGTTATTTATCTAATAATAATTTTATAGGAAAACCAATACAAGGTTATGTAAATAATTGTGTTATAGTCACTAATAAAACAGCATTGGCTTTACAGAAAGTACAACAAGAACTTTTAAGTAAAGGACTCTCTTTAAAAGTTTTTGATGCTTACAGACCACAAAAAGCTGTTAATCACTTTGTAAAATGGGCTAAAGTGATGAATGATACATTGATGAAAAAAGAATATTATCCTGATGTTCCAAAATCTGAATTATTTAAAAGAGGCTATATTGCTTCAAAATCAGGTCATACAAGAGGTAGCACAGTAGATTTAACTATTATTGATGTAAAAACCAATAAAGAATTAGATATGGGAAGTCCTTATGATTTTTTTGGAGTTGCATCACATCCATTTTATAAAAATATTTCCAAAACTCAAATAAAAAACAGAATGCTTTTGAGAGAGGTTATGTTAAAACATCAATTTAAGCCATATGAAAACGAATGGTGGCATTTTACCCTAAAAAATGAACCTTACCCAAATTCGTATTTCAATTTTAATATAGAATAGTAATTTTAACAATTCATAAACTACTTCAATAAAAATCGGCATTATATTTGTACTTAAAAGTTGTAAATATCTTTTTATGAAAAATTACTTTAAGCATTTATTTTTAAGCATTTTACTTTTTTCTTCTTCGTTTATTTTTGCGCAATTAGATAGCAAAAAAAGCACGAAAGAAAAAGGGAAAGTAAATATTGTTGTTTTAAGTAAGCCTAAAGAGGTTAATAAACCAAAATCAATAGAGTTAAATGGTTTAGCAGGATTTGAAAAAGCTTTTGAAATTGAAAAGAAAAAACTAAAACAACAGCAAACACAAAATAATTTTAATCAAAAAGAAATTCTTACACAAGCTAAATTAAACGAACAACGTTTTTTAAAATCTTTTAAAAGAATTAATGGTCAGTACATAATTCCAAAAATAGACCAAAACTTAGGTAGTTTTAGAACAAGTTCTCAAAGCGTTAATATAATTTGTAGGGATTATCAATATCCAGATGGAGATAGAGTTACAATTTATATCAATGATATTCCTGTAGTTTACAATATCACACTTACATCTAGCTACCAAAAATTCAATATTCCTTTAGATATTGGTATCAATAAAATTGTCATTGAAGCTTTAAATCAAGGTACATCTGGCCCAAACACAGCCGCGTTTAAAGTTTTTAACGATGCTGGTATGTTAATATCATCTAACGAATGGAACTTAGCAACAGGTGCTAAAGCCACTTTATTAATAGCAAAAGACAAATAAAAAGTCTTCGAAAACGTTTGCGCTAAATTTAAAAAATCAAGTTTTTTTATTCTTTATAAAACCTTTATTTTTGTAATGTAGTTGCACGTGCTTATTGTGTAATAAAAAACTAACAATAATTTTAAGAATGAAAAAAATCACCAAAGAAACCTATTTAGATTGGTACAAAGACATGCTATTTTGGCGAAAGTTCGAAGACAAACTTGCTTCGGTTTACATTCAACAAAAAGTAAGAGGATTCTTGCATTTATATAATGGTCAAGAAGCCATACTAGCAGGTGCTTTACATGCTATGGATTTATCTAAAGATAAAATGATAACTGCATACAGAAACCATGTACAACCCATTGGTATGGGTGAAGATCCTAAAAAAGTGATGGCAGAATTATATGGTAAAGCAACTGGTACTTCGAAAGGTATGGGTGGCTCAATGCACATTTTTTCTAAAGAGTTTGGTTTTTATGGTGGCCATGGAATTGTAGGTGGTCAAATACCTTTAGGAGCTGGAATTGCTTTTGCAGATAAATATAAAGGTAGTGATGGCGTTACTTTAACATGTTTTGGTGATGGTGCTGCAAGACAAGGTTCTTTGCATGAAGCTTTTAACCTGGCAATGTTATGGAAATTACCTGTAATTTTTATTTGTGAAAATAATGGTTATGCAATGGGTACATCTGTAGAAAGAACTGCAAATCATTCAGATATTTGGAAATTAGGTTTAGGTTACGAAATGCCTTGTGGACCTGTAGATGCCATGAATCCTGTTAAAGTTGCAGAAGCAATAGATGAAGCTTTAGATAGAGCAAGACGTGGAGATGGACCAACATTTTTAGAAATGAAAACCTATAGATACAGAGGGCACTCAATGTCTGATGCTCAACACTATAGAACTAAAGATGAGGTTGAAGAGTATAAAAAAATCGACCCTATCACACAGGTAAAAGACATTATTTTAGAAAAAGAATATGCAACAGAAGATGAAATTGCTGCAATAGATAAAGAAGTGAAAAGTATGGTAAAAGAGTGCGAGAAATTTGCAGATGAGTCTCCATACCCAGAAACTCAGCAATTATACGATATGGTTTATGAACAAGAAGATTATCCTTTTATAAGTTAAAATATGGCTACAGTTGTAAATATGCCGCGTTTAAGTGATACCATGGAAGAAGGTGTTGTGGCAAAATGGTTAAAAAGTGTTGGAGATAAAATTGAAGAAGGCGATATTTTAGCTGAAATTGAGACAGATAAAGCTACAATGGAGTTTGAATCTTTTCATGAAGGTACACTTTTACACATTGGTATTCAAGAAGGAGAAACTTCTCCTGTTGATAAACTTTTAGCTATTATTGGTGAAGAAGGTGAAGATATTTCTGCACTTCTAAATGATAATAATAGTGATGAAGAAGAATCAGAAAACGAATCTGAAAACGAAAGCTCAGCAAAGGAAAATGATGTTGATGATTCAAAATCTGATAATGATGAAACTGATGTTCCTGAAGGTGTAGAAGTTATTTCAATGCCACGTTTAAGTGATACCATGACAGATGGTACAGTAGCTACTTGGCTTAAGAAAGTTGGAGATAATGTGGAAGAAGGTGACATTTTAGCTGAAATTGAAACAGATAAAGCTACAATGGAGTTTGAATCTTTTTACGAAGGTAACTTATTACACATTGGTGTTAATGAAGGCGAAACTGCTCCTGTAGACAGTTTATTAGCTATAATTGGTCCAGAAGGTACAGATGTAACTGCTCTTGTTAAAAGTGGAGGAAATACTTCATCAAAAAAAGAAAACTCTTCAGCTAAGAAAGAAGAGAAAAAAGAAACTAAAAAAGAAGACACATCTTCTAAAACATCAGAAAAATCAGAAAACAATACTACTACAAATGCAAATGGTGGTCGTATTTTTGCTTCTCCATTAGCTAAAAAAATAGCTTCAGATAAGGGTATTAATCTTGCTGACGTAAAAGGTACAGGAGAAAATGGAAGAATCATCAAAAAAGATGTAGAAAACTATACTCCTTCAACTTCATTAAAAGTAGAAACTTCAGCACCTGCTGCTGCAAGTGAAGCTAAAAGTTTTGTCGTTTCTGGTGAAGAGCAATCTGAAGAAGTTAAGAATTCTCAAATGCGTAAAGCAATTGCAAAATCTTTAGGAAACTCTAAATTTTCTGCACCAGACTTTAGCTTGAATATAGAAGTTGATATGGAAAATGCCATGGCTTCTAGAAAAACAATTAATGCAATTCCAGATACTAAAGTATCTTTTAATGATATGGTTGTAAAAGCTTGTGCTATGGCTTTACAAAAGCACCCTCAAGTAAATACTTCTTGGTCTGATGATAATACAATTTACCATAGACACATTCACGTTGGTGTTGCTGTTGCTGTAGATGATGGTTTACTTGTTCCTGTTATTAAACATACTAATGAATTAAGTTTAACTCAAATTGGTTCTGCTGTAAAAGATTTAGCTGGTAAAGCAAGAAATAAAAAAATTGCTCCTGCAGAAATGCAAGGCAGTACGTTTACAGTTTCTAACTTAGGTATGTTTGGTATAGATAATTTTACATCTATCATCAATCAACCAAACTCGGCAATTTTATCTGTTGGTACAATTGTAGAAAAACCTGTTGTTAAAAACGGACAAATTGTTGTAGGTAATACTATGAAATTGACATTAACTTGTGATCACAGAACTGTTGATGGTGCTGTTGGTGCTCAGTTTTTACAAACATTAAAAACATTTATTGAAAACCCAGTTACAATGTTAGCGTAGTTTTCTTTAAAAATTTAATTAAAAAAAAATCCTAAACATTACGTTTAGGATTTTTTTATTAAACTAAATTAAGTTAATTATTAAACTTTAAAATTTTCTGATATAATTTTCTTTATTTTTTTATTTAAATATTTTAAGGAATTATAACTCGTATGTTCTAGAACAATAACTACCAAATCATCTTCTAAATAATTAGTTAAAGCTGTACTAAAACCATTCCATTTTCCATAATGGTAAATATTTTTATCATTATTTCTATCCATTCTAAAACCAAAACCATAAGGAACTTTTCTACCAAATACAGTTTCTCCTTTAGCATACATTTGCATTAAAGATTCTTGAGATAGTATTTTTCCTGTATTTAATGCATACGTCCATTTAAACAAATCTTCTGCAGTAGAATATACATTTTTATCTCCTACAATTGCATCATTAACAGTACTCCCAATCTTTAAATGTCTCCATCCTCTGTATAAACGATAACCATTTAATTGATTTTTTCTTACAGTATCATTCTGATAACTATACACATAAGAATTTTTCATATCTAAAGGATCAAAAATATTTTTTTTAAGGTATTGATTAAAAGGAAGTCCTGAAACTTTTTCTATAATCGACGCCAAAACAAAATAACCCGTATTTGAATAATCGAAATTACGACCAGGTTTAAAAAATCGTTGAGCTTTAGAGAGTGGCAAAACGTTCATTAAATCAGTATTTGTTGGTGCTTTATCCTCTTTCCATTCGTGTTCTGCTACCCAAAAATACTTTGGTAAGCCAGATGTATGATTTAATAAATTCTTGATTGTAATATTTTTATAAGGAAATTCAGGAAAATAAATATTTACAGTATCCGTAAGTTTAATTTTACCTTTTTCTTTTAATTGCATAATAGCAGCTGCTGTAAACTGCTTACTAACTGAAGCTAATTGAAAAACAGATTCTTCTTTTAAAGGTTCTTTCTTTCTAAAATCGGCAAAGCCTACTTGATTTTGGTAAACTATTTTTTTATTTTTTGCAACTAAAACAGCTCCATGAAAATCATGTCTTTTGTTAATTCGTTTTAATAAAGAATCTAACTTATGATTAACTTTTTTAGTGGTTTCTTGAGGAAAATATTCAACTGTTATAGGAAGTTTTGTTTTTGTAATATTACTTAATTCTTTTTTTACTTCATTTTTAACTTCATCTTCATTTTCCTGAATTGGTAAGCTAAAAAAAGTAAAAAAAACAACACTACAAACTAATAAAAATAGAATTGATATTTTTTTAAAGGGAATATTCACAATTACAAATTTAACTAATATTACTCCAAATTTTAGAAGATTTACTCATTTTAACAAAAGCTGTTTTTATAGGTGAATTTTCATCTTTGCTTAAATTAGGATCTTCTTGTAAAACATCAATTGCAGTATTTCTTGCAGCAACTAATATTTTTGAATCTTTAACAACATCAGCAATTTTTAAATTTAAAACACCACTTTGTTGAGTTCCCATAATATTTCCTGGTCCACGTAATTTTAAATCAACTTCAGCAATTTTAAAACCATCTGTAGTGTCTACCATAGTTTTTAATCGTGTTTTTGCTTCTTCAGAAAGTTTAAAACTAGAAAGTAAAATACAATAACTTTGGTCTGCTCCTCTACCTACTCTTCCTCTCAATTGATGCAATTGACTCAACCCAAATCGTTCTGAACTCTCAATAATCATAACACTTGCATTTGGCACATTTACACCAACTTCAATTACAGTTGTTGCAACCATAATTTGAGTTTCACCTTTAACAAAACGCTGCATTTCATACTCTTTATCTGCAGGTTTCATTTTCCCATGTACTATACTTATTTGATATTTAGGTGATGGAAATTCACGAGAAACACTTTCATAACCATCCATTAAATCTTTATAATCCATTGCTTCAGATTCCTGAATTAATGGGTATACAATATAAACTTGCCTACCTTTTGCAATTTCATCTTTCATAAATTTAAAAACCGACAAACGATTGCTATCAAAACGATGTACAGTTTTTACTTCTTTTCTTCCTGGAGGCAATTCATCAATTACAGAAATATCTAAATCACCATAAACAGACATTGCCAAAGTTCTTGGAATTGGAGTTGCTGTCATCACTAAAATATGTGGTGGCAACGTATTTTTTGCCCATAATTTAGCTCTTTGCTTTACTCCAAATCTATGTTGTTCATCAATAATAGCAATTCCTAAATTCTTAAAAATCACCTTATCTTCTAATAAAGCATGAGTACCAACTAAAATATGCAAAGTTCCATCTTCTAAACTTTCATGTATTTCTCTACGTTTTTTAGTTTTTACAGAGCCAGTTAAAATAGCAACATTTATGTCCATGCCTTCTAATAGTTCTGAAACTGCAGTAAAATGCTGATTTGCTAAAATTTCTGTAGGTGCCATAATTGTGGCCTGATAACAATTATCTATGGCTAAGAGCATTGTTAAAATTGCAACTATGGTTTTACCAGAACCTACATCACCTTGCAATAAACGATTCATATGTGCTCCAGAACCAACATCTTTTCGTATTTCTTTTAAAACTCTTTTTTGAGCGTTGGTTAAATCGAAAGGTAATTTATTATTGTAAAACTCATTAAAAACAGCTCCTACGTTTTCAAATACAAAACCTTTGATTTTAGTTTTATTAATTAGTTTTTTTCGGACCAATTGCAATTGAATAAAAAACAATTCTTCGAACTTTAAACGAGATTGAGCTTTTGCTAAATTTTCTTGACTTTTAGGAAAATGCACATTCAATAGAGCATCTCGTTTATGCATCAACTTAAAATCATTAATAATCTCTAATGATAATGTTTCTTGAATGTTATCGTAAAATTGTTGTAGCAAATTTTGAATGTAGTTACGCATCAACTTATTTGACACACCAGAATTTGTTAATTTTTCTGTAGAAGGATAAATAGGCTGCATTTTAGTTTGCAACTTTTTTTTGTATTCTGTTACCAATTCTAGTTCTGGGTGAGGTATGCTAAAAGAACCATTGTAATGATTTAACTTGCCATAAACTACATAAGGTTTATTTATTTTTAAAGAATCTTTAATCCACTTTTGGCCTTTAAACCAAACCAATTCCATAGAACCAGTAGCATCTTGAAAAGTTGCCACTAACCTACTCCCTCTTTTTTGTGCTACTGATTTTACCTGAGTTATTTTACCAACAATTTGTACTTCAGATGAATTAGGCTGTAACTCTTTTATTTGATAAAATTGAGTTTTATCAATATACCTAAAAGGAAAAAAGTTTAGTAAATCGTTACAAGTTTTTATACCCAATTCAGTATAAATCAAAGTTGCTCTTTGTACACTTATACCTTTTATGTATGTTATTGGGTAGTCTAAATTCAATGTAAAAAATTATGAATCACGAAAATACAAAATACCTTTTATTTCACGTACATTTGCAGACGATTAGAATTTAAAAAATGAGATTACATAGAAACTTAACTTTTGCTGTTATAGATAGCATTAGAGATATTTTTAACGAAGGCGTTTATGCTGATAAAGCTGTAGAAAAAGCTTTAAAACGTGATAAACGTTGGGGAGCTAGAGATAGAAAATTTGTAGCAGAAACCATATATGATATTGTACGTTGGAACAGACTTTACGCAGAAATTGCAGAGGTTAAAGTACCTTATGATAGAGATAATATTTGGCGTTTATTTTCTGTTTGGTGTATTTTAAGAGGTATTGCATTACCAGATTGGAATCAAATAGGTGATGTACCAGAAAGAAGAATTAAAGGGCGTTTTGCTGAATTATCTAAAATAAGAAAATTTAGAGAGTCTATTCCAGATTGGATGGACGAATTATGTGTAGCTGAATTAGGTGAAGAAGTTTGGACAAAAGAAATTGCTGCTTTAAACGAACAAGCTAAAGTTATTCTAAGAACCAACACTTTAAATATCACTAGAGATGTACTTCAGAAAAAATTGCGTTCAGAAAATGTAATAACAGAATTTGTACCAAATAATCCAGATGCTCTGGTTTTACCAGAAAGAGCAAATGTCTTTAAAACAGAAGCTTTTCATAATGGTTTTTTTGAAGTTCAAGATGCTTCATCACAATTAGTTGCTGCATATTTAGATGTTAAACCAGGTATGAAGGTTGTTGATACTTGTGCAGGTGCAGGTGGTAAAACATTACATTTAGCTGCGTTAATGCAAAACAAAGGGCAAGTAATTGCTATGGATATTTACGAAAGTAAATTGCGTAAATTAAAAGTTAGAGCAAAAAGAAACAAAGCACACAACATAGATATGCGAGTTATTGATTCTACAAAGCCAATAAAAAAATTACATGGCAAAGCAGATCGTGTTTTAATTGACGCTCCATGTTCTGGTTTAGGAGTAATTCGTAGAAACCCAGATTCTAAATGGAAATTACAACCAGAATTTTTAGATAATATTAAAAAAGTTCAGCAAGAAATTTTACAAAGTTATTCTAAAATGGTAAAACCAGGAGGAAAAATGGTATATGCTACTTGTTCAATATTGCCTTCTGAAAATCAAAACCAAGTTGATAAATTCTTAACATCAGAATCAGGAAAAGATTTTACTTTTGTAAGCGATAATAAAGTTTTCGCACATAAATCTGGTTTCGACGGATTTTACATGGCTTTATTAGAAAGAAAAAACAAATAAGAAATTATACAAATTGCTAAAAAAGAAATTGTTTAAACCTATTTAAGAAAACAATTTAATGTATAAAAAAATTACCCAAATTCTTTTTTTCTTCTGTCTATCAATAATATATGGTCAAGAAAATTATTATAATGATGTTAATTTAAACCTTACAGGTATAACTTTAAAAGAAGAATTAGCTACAAAAATAATTAGCACCCATACTCAGTTTTTGTTTTACGATCAAGTTTGGGATGCTAGTAAAGCAACAGATATAAACCCAGAAAACCCTCAAGAAGTATTATTGATTTACGGTTTTGAAAATGGTACAGATACAGATGTAACCAATGATAGAACAAGAGGGATAAATGATAATAGTGGTGCATCTGGAGATTGGAACAGAGAACACGTTTACAGCCAATCTTTAGGAACCCCTGCTCTATCTGACTCAGGTCCAGGTTCAGATGCACATCATTTAAGACCTGCAGATGCTCAAAGAAATTCGTCTAGAAACAACAGAAAATTCACAACTGGCTCTGGAAATTCTGGCATTCAACCAAATGGAGGTTGGTATCCAGGAGATGAATGGAAAGGAGATGTAGCCAGA
>CAXBAC010000029.1:0-13340 GCA_963973485.1 uncultured Polaribacter sp.
ATGCAATACTATTAACTTGTGGTTTTTATGATGAAGCTGGAGAGTTTGCTTTTAGAGTTGGTTTGCCTGGTAAAAGTGGTGTTGGTGGAGGCATTGTAGCTGTACAACCTAATGAATATTGCATTACAGTTTGGAGCCCAAAACTAAATAAAAAAGGAAATTCTTATAAAGGAATGTTGTTTTTAGAAGAATTTACATCTGCAACAACATCCTCTATTTTTTAAATGATTTAAGAGGGTAAATAAAAACTAGTTACCTTTAAACTTCATTCCTAAGTGTACCACTTTTTTTGTTTCAAAGAAAGGTTCATCAAAAAACGTTGGCAAATCGTAAATTGTTGCTGATGTGTATTTTTGAAGTTCTTCTGATAAATCACCACCTTTTAAATATAAGATTCCGTTTTTTAAATCGTGGTTTTGTTTTTTTGCAATTTTACCTTTAGTCCATCTTACAAAAGTTTCCATTTGAGCAACAGCTCTGCTTACAATAAAATCATAAGTATCTTTAACCTCCTCTACTCTACCATGTGTAGTTTTTACATTTTCTAAGCCTAAGCCAGCAACAACCTCATCTACAACTTTTATTTTCTTTCCAATAGAATCTACCAAATGAAACTGTGTTTCTGGAAATAAAATTGCCAATGGAATACCAGGAAAACCTCCACCTGTACCAACATCCATTACTTTAGAACCAGGTTTAAAAGCCATAACTTTTGCAATACCCAGAGAATGTAACACATGTCTTAAGTACAGTTCGTCTATATCTTTTCTAGAAACCACGTTTATTTTAACATTCCAATCTTGGTATAATTCTTGGAGTTTAGAGAACTGCTCTATTTGTGTTTCTGATAAGTTTTTGAAGTACTTTAATAATATATCCATCTAAAAAAAATTATACTGCAAAAATAAGGTTTTGAATGCAACAATTATCAATAAAAAGAAACGTTTATATTCGTAATAACTTTAAAATCCATATTTTTACCACTTATTATTTATACATGAAAACAATCACATTTTCGAGAGTAAACAAAGCAACGTTTTTTAGAACATTAAACAAACGTGTAAACTCTTATTTTAAAGAAAACAATATTAGTAGAACTGGTAACTGGAAGTTATACACCAAAGCCATTGTTATGTTTTCGCTTTTTTTAATTCCTTTCATTTTAGTTCTAACAATAGCTATGCCTCAATGGGTTATGGCTTTATTGATGGTTTTAACAGGTGTTGGAATGGCTGGTGTAGGTATGAATGTTATGCATGATGCCAATCACGATTCTTTTTCAAAAAGAAAGTGGGTAAATAAATTAATGGGCAGTAGTATTTATATTTTAGCTGGTAATGTGTACAACTGGAAAGTACAACATAATGTTTTACACCATACTTTTACGAATGTAAAAGACCATGATGAAGATATTGATGCTGGTAGAATTATTCGTTTTTCTTTACATTCTAAATGGTTGAAAATACATAAAGTTCAAAAATATTATTCTATTTTTTTATATGGATTATTAACGATTAATTGGGCTATTACAACAGATGTAAAACAAATGCACAGGTATTTAAAAAGAAAATTATCTTATGGTAAGTTTCCAAATCCAACAACAGAATGGACAAAGTTGGTAGTTTCTAAATTAGCATATTATGCTTTATGGATTGTATTACCAATCTTAGTATTAGACATTTCTTGGTGGAAAGTATTAATAGGATTTTTTGTAATGCATTACACTGCAGGTATGATTTTAAGTTTAGTGTTTCAATTAGCACACATTGTACCTAACACAGAAATGCCAATTCCAGATAAAGATGGTAATTTAGAACACACTTGGGCAGTACACCAGTTATATACCACTAGTAATTTTGCACCTAGCAATTGGTTGGTTAATTTTTATACTGGAGGTTTAAATCATCAAGTAGAACATCATATTTTTCCACATATTTCTCACGTACATTATAGCAAATTAGCTCAAATTGTTAAAGAAACAGCTGCCGAATTTAATTTGCCTTATAACGAATACGAAACTACTAGAAAAGCACTTATAGAGCATTTTAGACATTTAGGTGTTTTAGGACAAAAACCAGAACTAGCATAACTTTAAATTATTTTAGCAAATGGCACATCCATTATCAGACAGAATTAACAGTTTACCAGTTTCAGCAACTTTAGCTATGGCAGCAAAAGCAAGAGAACTAAGAGCTGAAGGTAAAGATATAATCGGTTTAAGCTTAGGTGAACCAGACTTTAATACACCAGATTTTATTAAAGAAGCTGCTATTGAAGCAATAAACCAAAACTTTAATTCTTACACACCTGTAGACGGATACCAAGAATTAAAAGAAGCGATTTGCGTAAAGTTTAAAAGAGATAATGATTTAGAGTACAACTCTAATCAAATTGTAGTTTCAACAGGTGCAAAACAATCTATTGCTAATGTTGCACAAGTATTGTTAAATAAAGGAGATGAAGTTTTACTTCCAGCTCCATATTGGGTAAGTTATTCTGCAATAGCAACACTTAGTGAAGCTACTTTTGTAGAAATTCCTTCTTCTATTGATACTGATTTTAAAATAACACCAGCTCAATTAGAAGCAGCAATTACGCCTAAAACAAAAATGATATTTTTTAACTCACCAAATAACCCAAGTGGTTCTATTTACAGTGAGGAAGAGTACAGAGCATTAGCTACTGTTTTGGAAAAACATCCTCAGATTTATGTATTATCTGATGAAATTTACGAACATATTAATTATGACTGCAAACCTTTTAGTTTTGCTGCTATAGAAAGCATGTACGATAGAACAATTACTGTAAATGGTTTGGCAAAAGCATTTGCAATGACTGGTTGGAGAATTGGTTACATTGGTGCACCTGAATGGATTGCAAAAGCTTGTACTAAAATGCAAGGCCAAGTTACTTCTGGAACAAACTGTATTGCACAGAGAGCAGCTATAACTGCTGTTTTGGCTCCTATTGAAAAAATTCAGTTTATGGTGGATGAATTCAAAACTAGAAGAGATCTAATTATTGATTTACTTAAAGAAATAGAAGGGTTTAAAGTAAATGTACCTAAAGGTGCTTTTTATGTATTTCCAGATGTTTCTGCTTTTTTTGGCAAAACTTTAGATGGCATAGAAATTAAAAATGCTAGTGATTTTTCTTTATTTATCCTAGAAAAAGCGAATGTTGCAACAGTGACAGGTGAAGCTTTTGGTGCTCCAGATTGTATTCGATTGTCTTATGCAGCATCTGAATTACAAATTCGAGAAGCTATTAGTAGAATTGCGAAAGCATTAAGCTAAAACACTTTTTAAATTATATTATTAGCTTCTCATCAATCCTATTTAGATGAGAAGTTTTTTTATGCAATCATTAAAATAACTGCAAAACCAAATAAAGAAACTTGTAAAATAGTACCTGTTTGACTTTGAACTTTGTCATGATGATTTTCTATAATAGATTTTATTTTAGACAATGTTGCCCTTTTTGATTGAGATATATTTTCTCTTATTTCTCTTTTATAAGCAGATGTTAAAATTCCTCTTTCGATTGTGTTTGTGTATGTAGTTTTCATAATACTTAATTGATTTGATTACATACTTTAGACGAGCATAAAAAAACTTTGTTACAGAACAATTTTTGAGAAAAGTAGTTGAAAAAACAAAAAAACTAGCATTCATGGTTTACGACAATTAGAAAAAAAAGTGAAAAAAATTTATTTTTTAATAAAAAAAAGAAAACCATCAATACTTAAATTGATGGTATTATATTAAATAAAATGATTTTTTATAATCTTTTTTTTTAGTTGATAAAAAGCTTATTTGTGGTGTAACTTCTGTAATTGTTTGATATTTTTATAAAATACAAGCCACTACTTAATCCTCTTCTTTGAATTGTATAATTATTATTCCCAATTTCTGCAGTTATCACCTGCTTTTTTATTGATACACCAGCTATGTTAAAAATTTCTATTTGTGTAACAGCATTTACTTCTGAATAAAAACGAATTTCTGATGAAGTTTCCATTGGATTTGGATAAAGCAATGTTTCATTATTTGCAATAATTTCATTGCCAATATTTAATGCATTTTGGGTAAATACAATATTGTTTAGATTCATTTTTTTAGTAACCACATTTTGTCCATCAGAAGACATCGTAAAAATAATATTTACAGCATCTGTTAAATCAATAGACTCCTTCAAATTAGATTTAAAATGTGCTAATGGTATTGCAAAGTGTGTACTATTTTCTGTTAATGAAATTGTAGTTCTAAATTGATTTCCCCAATTATCTATTCCTTCTTTTAAAATCGTTATTTCTAAATCTCCTGTTCCAAATGCATCTAATTCTAATACATCAAATTCAGAAAGGTTTACAGATTTAAATCTTGGTGTAAATGCTCTGTAAGCAGCTACATAAGTGCTTGTTTTAGCTTCTAAAGCAATGTTTCTCTCTACACTGTAACTGTTTTCTAAATAACTATTTTCGTTTTGAGAAATGGTGAATTTTTCCACCAAAGTTCCTTCAGAAGAATCGTCTACACCCCAAGGTCCATCAGACATAAACAAATCGTCTGGTGTTTCATTGGTTTCGTTTTCAATTCTAAAACCTATATCAAAAATATTACCTGTTTCTATTATAATTAGATTTAGATAACTCTCGTTTAAAGAAACTGTTGAGTTTACATATTCTGTTGAAGATGATTCTGTTCTTTTAAAACCAGCATCAAAAACAAAGCTTTTACTTTTATTTGTATTGAAAACTTCTAGCTCTAATGCTCCATTTTTATATTTCCCTTTTTTTACAAAAACTGGAGGAGGATTAGAATTGTTGTAACTTATTATATTTCTTTTGGAATTGAATAATGCCAAAGCTTCCTCTCCTAAAGTAATTAAATCGTCTATAGTGTTTGTCCAAATTTGAAAATTATAATAGGTTGTATTTTCTTGATATTTATCAATATTCCAATGACTTTCTATCTCAAAGTTATTTGTGTCATCAGTTAATTTACCAGAGAAACTAAGTACAAATTCTTTAGAACCATCGTTATTTTTTATGATTGATTTTATAAATGTTTGCTCATTAATTTCAATTGTGGAAACAGATAAAAGTTCTGCTCCTAAAAGTCGGTCACAAATATATTTGGTGTGTTCATAAACTCCGTTTTCTGTTTTTGTAGCAAGAATAACTGCAGTTGTTTTTCCTTCCTTTATATAATCTACAGAAAAAAGTTCTGTTGCATTTGTGATGGCTACAAGGTCTGCTGGAGAAGATTCTACAGCATAAGCATCTGTAAGAACATCCATTGGTATTAAGTCTAATAAACTAAAATTATCATTTTTTGCAATTAAAGCTTTATATGATTTTGATTTTACAAGTTGTTTTGCTGAAAATTTATCAAACTTATAATTTGTTTTACTTCTTAAATAGTTTCGTTTGTTTATTAAACTAGATAAACGATCATTACTTTCTAAGCCACCATTATTACCTGTAGAAACTTCTGCAACAATTACAGGACATTCTTGCACTCCAGAACACACAGGGTCATCACAATCTACTAAACCATCTCCATCATCATCTTTACCATTACTACAATTTTCTTGAGGTACTGGTGCTGTTGGGCATCTAGCACCATCATTTAAACTACTTGATGGACCAAAAGCAAATAAATTTGACTCTATTAAAGAACCTAAGCTTAAATCTTGAACATTATTTATTACATACACTGTTCCTGTTTGATTTGCAGAAACGTAAAACCTACCTTCAACATCAAAATAAACAGCACCAAAAGTATAGTTTAAGTTTTGTAAAATAGGAACAATACCTAAGCTATAAACAACTCCAGTTTCTGGGTTTATCTTGTATAAAATATTTGTAGTTTTTTCTACAGTATACAGCATTCCA
Organism: uncultured Polaribacter sp.; assembly: GCA_963973485.1. GTDB lineage: Bacteria > Bacteroidota > Bacteroidia > Flavobacteriales > Flavobacteriaceae > Polaribacter. The sequence continues at coordinate 5,900 of CAXBAC010000029.1, forward strand.
TCAACTGCGTTAAATGCCCAATCATGAATATTTATATTGATAGAAAGTGTTAATGTTTTTTTAAATTTACTATAATCTTCTGATGCTGGATTTAAATCTACCAAATACACTGTACTTCCTCCTGGTTTCAAATAATATATTCCATCTTTATTTACATCTCCAACATATCTATTAGAGCTTGGTAATTCTGGAATATAAAATGTTTCTGTTTCAAAGTTTTTACCAATTTTTACTATTGATTTAGCAGGTGAGCTTAATGAGCCCCAGATATAACCATCTGTTGGATTGTAACCTACAGCATTAACACTACCAGGAGTAACATCTTTTTTAACTAAATAAGAACTACCTGATGCTAAATCTAAAGCATACACATCATTTGCCTGAAATAAATATGCATTGTAATCGCAATTAAATGGAGTTTGTTGAGCATATCCAAAAAAACCAATCAAGATTATTAATATTGAAAATATATTTTTTTTAGAAACGTGTAATTTTATATTCATACTACTAAATTTTATACAAAAATAGAGTATACCAAAAAGGCTAATTTATTTATTTGCTTTTACACTAATAAGTATCGATAAACTGAAATTATATTCTGTTAAGCTGCTAATTTATTTTACTACAAAAAAAATCACACTAAATATTAGTGTGATTTTTTTTTAAATTTATTTTATTATGATGCTTAATCTACATTATCATGCAAAAAAGAGTTGTTAGATTTAAAGTCGATATTATCTGTATCTTTTTTTAAAGCTGTTTTAACTTTACTAATGGTTGCATTTTTATCTAAATCTACACCCATTCTTTTGTATGCTGGTTGACGCTCAATTTCATCTATATTCTTATTCAAATTTTCATTGAAGTTATAGTTGAATTTTTTCATGCTCTTACGTCTCTCCTCTGCTCTTTTTTGTAACTCACTTATAGTTAAATCTAAAGGAGAAACCTCTTCGCTTAACGTATCGATTTTGTTAATTTCAGATTGTGGTGTTGCAGTTTTAAGTTCTATTTTAATTTCTTCCTCTTGCACTTTACGTTCCATAATTTTAGAGCTTTTACCAATTGTTGGTTCTGCATCAAAATCATCTAAAACATAACGCGTTTCTTTTTTTGCTACAATTTCTGTAGCATCAAAAACCTCAATATCATTTACATTTGGTTGCTCTTCTTGATTTGTAATCTCAAATTTAATTTCCTCATCTTTTGTAATTTCTGTATACTCATTTAAAGGAAATTCAAATAAAGAATTTTGATCTATATTTTGAAACTCTTCTTCAAATTTTTCAACCGGTTTTGTGGCGTCTGTAATAACAAAATCATCTTCAGAAACAGTATCTATTTCTTCAAAATCAACTGGCATATTAGCAATTATCTCATTAGTTTTTACCAAATCCATCTTTGGTTGCGCCTCTTCAATATCATCCTCTAAAGTATGCACTACTTTTTTTGGCGCTTCTGTTTTATTAGACAATGGAGTATCTAAAGTTGGTTGCTTAGAAATTGTTTTTTCTTCGAAGTTATAAGTAGCTCTTTGCTCCTCTTCTAAAGTATGTACAATTTTTTTAACCTCTGTATTTGTAATATTACTTTGTTGATCTGCAGCAAAACCAGTAGCTACAATTGTTACAGAAATAGCTTCACCTAGTTCTTCATCTTCTCCAATACCCATAATTATATTGGCATCATAACCAGCTTCATCCTGAATAAAATCATTTATTTCACCAATTTCATCTAAAGTAACTTCGCTAGCCCCAGAAACAATTAACAACAATACATTTTTTGCTCCTGTAATTTTATTATCGTTTAATAAAGGAGAATCTAAAGCTTTAACAATTGCATTTTTTGCTCTATTTTTTCCTTCTTCTTTTGCAGAACCCATAATTGCTGTTCCACTATTTGATAATACTGTTTTTGCATCATGCAAGTCAATATTTTGTTTGTAGTGGTGGGTAATTACTTCTGCAATACCTTTAGAAGCAGTAGATAAAACCTCATCTGCTTTAGAGAAACCAGCTTTAAAACCTAAATTACCATAAACTTCACGTAGTTTATTGTTGTTAATAACAATTAAGGAATCAACATTTTGGCGCAGTTGATCAATTCCTAATTGAGCTTGTTTGGTTCTTCTTTTACCTTCGAAAGCAAAAGGCATAGTAACAATACCTACTGTTAAAATGTCCATATCTTTTGCAATTTTTGCAATAATTGGTGCAGCTCCTGTTCCTGTTCCACCTCCCATACCTGCAGTAATAAACACCATTTTAGTTTGGTTGTTTAACATTTGCTGTATTTCTTGCAAACTTTCTTTAGCTGCTTGCTCACCAATTTCTGGATTTGCTCCAGCACCTAAACCTGATGTTAAGTTTGCACCTAATTGTATTTTATTGGGGATTGAACTATTGTCTAAAGCTTGTGCATCTGTATTACAGATTACAAAATCTACGCCATTTATATGCTGCTTAAACATGTGGTTTACAGCATTGCTTCCTCCACCACCAACACCAATTACTTTAATAGTGTTCGATTGTGTTTTTGGCATGTTAAAGTCTATGTTATCGAATTCTGCGCTCATATAACTTTTCTCTTTTTGGTTTTATACTTGATTTTATTCTTTTGTATTGTTCTTTTGCTGATTTTTATTCAGCATTATCTAAAAAATCTTTTAATCCTTCTGTAAATTTTTCGAAAAAAGATTTCTTTTTAGGTTTAGCTGGTTGCTCTTGAATTGGCTCTGCATCTGTATCTTCATCATTTGTAATAATAACCTCTTCAATAGGAGCTTCTTCAACTTCTTCTGGTTTTACATCTTTTTCTAAACCTTCCATTAATAATCCTACAGCAGTTGCGTAAGAAGGGCTAGATAGAGCTTCTTCTGAATCACCTGCTAAATGTTCATTTGGATAACCGATTCTAGCATCCATACCTGTGATATATTCTACTAATTGTCGTAAATGTTTTAATTGAGAACCTCCACCTGTTAACACAATTCCTGCTATTAATTTTCCTTTTGCAGTTTCGTGTCCGTAATTTTTTATTTCTAAATACACATGCTCTATTATTTCTTGAACTCTTGCATGTATAATTTTTGATAAATTCTTTAACGTAATTTCTTTTGGTTCTCTACCTCTTAAACCAGGTATAGAAACAATTTCTGTTTCTTTATTTTCTCCTGGCCAAGCAGAACCAAATTTTATCTTTAATAATTCAGCTTGTTTTTCTATAATTGAGCATCCTTCTTTAATATCATCTGTAATTACATTACCTCCAAAAGGGATGACAGCTGTGTGCCTAATAATACCATCTTTAAAAATAGCTAAATCTGTGGTACCACCTCCTATATCAATTAAAGCAACACCAGCTTCTTTTTCTTCTTGACTTAATACTGCTTGTGCAGAAGCTAAAGGTTCTAAAGTAATTTGATTTAAATTTAAACCTGCACTTTTTACACAACGTCCTATATTTCTTATTGATGAAACTTGCCCAACAACTACATGAAAGTTCGCTTCTAAGCGACCTCCATACATGCCTATTGGTTCTTTAATATCTGCTTGAGAATCTACCTTAAATTCTTGTGGCAACACATGAATTATTTCTTCACCTGGCAACATTACCAACTTATGGACTTGGTTTACCAAATTTTCAATATCATGTTCATCTATAACCTCATCTGCATTGTTTCTTGTGATGTAATCACTGTGATGTAAACTTCTAATATGTTGCCCAGCTATACCAACAACTACATCATCTATTTTAACACCAGATACACTCTCTGCCTCATCTACAGCCTGTTGAATAGATTGTATAGTTTGAGTAATGTTACTAACAACACCACGTTTTACACCCAAACTTTTAGCTTTACCAATACCAACAACCTCTATTTTACCATATTCGTTTTTACGACCAATCATGGCAACAATTTTGGTTGTACCAATATCTAAACCAACAGCTATTTTATTATCTTCCATTTTAGTTTATTTAGTGCACACAACTTGGTTGTGATATTTTACATTTATTGTTTTATAATTTTCGATTGTTTTGTCTTCAAAAGTTTTATTATAAAACGCTTTTAATTTTTTAAATTTTACATCTGTTTCAGATAATTTTCCAAAATCGATTTTATAATTGCCACTTCTTACTGCAAATTGAAACTCATTTGCGTCAGATTTTTGAATGCCAACGATTTCTTTTTTCAAAAAATCATCATTAGTAATCTTTAAAATTAAAGGCATTATTTCTTTAATTTCATCATCTTTTTCTACACCAGAAACCAACAACACTCTTGATGAATAATTGTTAGATAAAGGCACCTTTACACCATGTTTATCAACATAATAAGAGCTACCATCTTGTAAAAATCTTGCAATTGGCACTCGTTGTTTTATGGTAGATTTTAACGTACCATCTACTGTTAAAAAAACCGCAGCTTTTTCTACATATGGATTGTTTCGTACGTTATTCTCCAAAACATATAAATCTATTACAGATTTTGCTTGGTTTTGCACAACTTCATTATTTTGTATTAACAATTTATTAACCATTTTGTGAGTTAAAAAATTATTGTCTCCAGGCTCAAATTCAACAACTGGATTTCCAATTTTTAGAGCTAAATTCCTCTTATGTGAAAAACTATACAATAGTCCTAAACTTATAATTAATACAAGAAAAAACAAGTATTTTAAGAACTTTTTAAACTTCATTTTCAGATGTTTTTAAATATTCGTTTGTAACTTCTTGAATTAAGACTCCAATATCTCCTGCACCTAACATTACTACAACTTTCGCATCAGAATTTTTTATTGCTGCAAAAACTTTATTTTTTTGAATTAGCTGCTTGTGATTATTCTCAATTTTACTTAAAAGCCACTCTGAATCAACACCTTGAATTGGTTCTTCTCTTGCAGGATAAATGTCTAATAATAAAACAGCATCAAATTTTGAGAGTGCATCAGCAAAATCATCAATAAAATCTCTTGTTCTTGAAAATAAATGAGGTTGAAAAACAACCATCACTTTTTCATCTGGGTACATTTCTCTAACAGAGTTTTCTACTGCATTAATTTCTGTTGGATGATGAGCATAATCATCAATCAAAACAAAGTTTGATGTTTTTATTTTATAGGAAAATCTACGTTTTACGCCTTTAAATGTTGCTAAACTTTGTTTGATATCTGTTAAAGGAACTCCATAAACATCTGCCATAGCCAAAGCAGCTAAAGCATTCATAACATTATGTCTTCCAGGTAAATGAAATTCTATGTTTTGTATGGTTTCCAATGGTGTTTGCACATCAAAAATATAAGTTCCGTTTTCAATTTTTAGATTAAATGCTTTGTAATCTGCTTCATCATCTATAGCATAGGTTAACCCTTTTATAGGCAAACCTTTTGCAACCACTAAAGTGTCTGAAACTTTTTGAGAAAATGCAAAAAATGATTCTTCTAGTGCCTGAGCCTCTCCATAAATATCTAAATGATCTGCATCCATAGAAGTGATACACGCAATATTTGGGCTTAATTGTAAAAAAGATCTATCAAACTCATCAGCTTCAACTACAGAAATTTTGTCTTCACCCAAAATAAGGTTGGCATTATAATTTTCTGAGATTCCTCCTAAAAAAGAAGTTGCTTTTAGTGGCTGCATAATGTGCCCTAAAATTGAAGAAGTTGTTGTTTTTCCATGTGTACCTGCAACTCCAAAACAAAATGTAGCTTTTGTAATTTCTCCTAAAATCTCAGCTCTTTTAATTACTTTAAAATTATTATCTACAAAGTAATTGAGTTCTATATGGTTTTTAGGAACAGCAGGTGTATACACCACTAAAGTTTTTTCTTTATTTAAAAATGAAATGGGAATATTTTTAACTGCATCTTTAAAGTGTAAAGAAACACCTATTGCTTCTAAATCTTTAGTGATTTGAGAAGGCGTTTTATCATAACCAGCAACATTTTTACCATTTACAGCAAAATAACGTGCAATTGCACTCATACCTATACCTCCAATTCCGACAAAATAAACGTTATGTATTTGTTCTAGATTCACTGTTTTAATAACTTTTCTACTTCATTAACAATATTTCTTGTTGCACTTGGTAAAGCCAATTCTTTTATTTTTTCTGATAAATGTTCTTGTTTGCCTTTATCTTTTAACAAGGTTTCAAAAACAATAGGAAAAGTTTCTAGTTCTTTTTCTGGCAATAAAATGGCTGCATGTTTATCTGATATTGATTTTGCGTTTTTTGTTTGATGATCTTCTGCTACATTTGGAGAAGGAATAAAAATTACAGGTTTACCTACAATACAAAGTTCTGATACAGAACTTGCCCCAGATCTAGAAATAATAATTGAAGAAGCTGCATAAGCCAAGTCCATTTTATTGATAAACTCGTGTACCTGTATATGTGCTAAATCATTGTACTTTTTATATTCTTGATAATAAAATTTCCCACATTGCCAAATTACTTGAACTTCTTGCTCTTTGAAAAATTTGATGTTTTTTTCTATCAACTGATTTATTGATCGTGCACCTAAACTACCACCTAAAACCAAAATGGTTTTTTTCTTGTTATCAACATTAAAAGAAGCATTTGCTTCATCTACTTTCGTGTGAATGTGCAACAAATCTTGACGAACTGGATTTCCTGTTTTGATAATTTTATCCTCAGGAAAAAATCGTTCTAAATTATCATAAGCTACACAAATCTTATGTGCTCTTTTACTCAACAATTTATTAGTAATACCTGGATACGAATTTTGTTCCTGAATTAATGTTGGTATATTTTTTCTATTAGCCATTATTAAAGTTGGTCCACTTGCAAAACCACCTGTACCAATTGCTATATCTGGTTTAAATTGTTTTATTATTTTTCTAGCTTTCCATAAACTATCCATCATTTTAAAAGGAAAACTAAAGTTTTTAACTATTGCTGTTCTTTGAATTCCAGAAATCCATAACCCCTTAATTTCATAACCTGCTTGTGGCACTTTTTCCATTTCCATTTTATCTTTTGCACCTACAAACAAGAAGTTTGCATCAGGAAAACGAGATTTAATTTCGTTTGCAATAGCTATTGCAGGATAAATATGACCTCCTGTACCTCCTCCAGAAATAAGTATATTATATGGTTTCATGCAAAATATCTAAAGGGTTATCATCTAAAATATCTTCTTCTGTTTGTTCTTTGGATGCGCTTACACTTAAAATCATACCTAATGCAAAACAGGTCATCCAAATAGAAGTTCCTCCACTACTAATTAATGGTAATGTTTGGCCTGTAACCGGAAATAAATTGGTTGCTACAGCCATATTTATAGTTGCTTGAAAAATAATTGGGCAACCTACACCAATCACCAACAGTGTACCAAATATGGTTGTGGTTTTTCTAATAACCACAAAAATTCTAAATAGCAATAAAAAGTAAATGGAAACAATTAAAAAGCCA
>CAXBAC010000030.1:0-13094 GCA_963973485.1 uncultured Polaribacter sp.
GTTTAAAAAAAATGTAAATTGCAATGCTATAATTTGGTTACGTCACCTTAACGTCATCTTTGCGTCAATTGGTTCTCGTAGATTTTTAGTACATGTTACAACACTTAAGTTAGCAAATATAACAGGGTTAGATAGTCTGCGAGGTTTTCGTAAATAAACTTTGAAAAGCAATGAATTGTTCATGTTTTTAGCCATAGTTTTTAAATTTCTTTAGCATCCCAAACCATGGATATCATTTGATAAAAATTTCCTTGATGAAATTTATACGCCTTTTCTGTATTTACTCTATGAATTAAAACTAGGTTAGATTGAGGATACACCCCAAGCATGTGAATGCCCACACCAGTATGAAAAAAGGATTTGGATTTTCTGTTTTCGTTTGGAATTAAAACATTCCAAAGCATACCATAACCAATTCCGTAATCCTTATTTGTTATTGAATATGGTTTAGTTGAAACATCAATCCAATTTTCTGGAACGATCTGCTTGCCATTCCATTTGCCTTTATTTAAGTATAGTTGACCATAAAGAGCCATATCTTTTGCAGATAATCTAAAGTGGTAAGCTGGGTATTTTGATTTGTCTTCCTCAAACTGATAAAACCCGTCTACATTTGGGATAGCCCAATTATCATCAGGATTTTTAACTGTTATATAGTTATTTGCATACTCCATTTCTAAAGGTTGCGCTATGTGTTCATTAAACAGGTCGAAAATTGTTTTTCCCGTTTGTTTTTCTAATATATATCCTAGCGTATTAAAATCCCAATTGTTGTAATAATAAGCTTCATTTGGTTTGTGAATACCACGTTTAGGCATCGATGCCAACATACCTTCTGAAACTGCTGCTGCACTATGATAAATACCAGATCTAGACTTTAATAAATCTGCTATTGTTGCAGATTTTTCGGTTATTGTTAAAGGGGAAATATCATCTATTTTAAGTTGACCAATGGTTAGGGTTGTATCAATTGTTCCGTTGTTAACGTAAATTCCATAAAGAGAATTTAGCAAAGCTTTTCGAATAGAATGCACAAGTAGTTTTTTATCTGTATTACCCCAATCGTAAACAATTTTTCCATCTGTTAGAATCATCAACGCTTCAGAGTTTGTCTTTTTCAAGTAACGCCCTAAGGAGTCTAGTTTTGCTGAAGAAAACCCCTTTTCTACAGGATTAACTTTAATTAATAAGTTTTTGTTTTGATGACAACTAATTGAAATTGTAATAGTTAAAATAAGAATTAGTTTTACAGTTGTTTTATGCATAAAGGTTTTTACAAAAGGACGATTGAAATTGACAATTGTTACAAGTACTATTGAAAGGTTTTTTTACGATGAATACCATATCTTAAGCTCTAAAGTTAGCAAATAAATCACAGCTAAAAAACCTAAACGTATTTTTGTATTAGTCTTAAACTTGTGAATGAGTAAGTTAAAATTAGCAATAAGCGTGTTTCAGTTTTTATCAGTTTCTATAATTATCAATACTAATTTTTCTACTTCTATTATTAGCTTCTTTTACAGATTGTAATAGGTTGTTCAGTGCTTTTCTATCCAATAGTTTTCCATTAAAAATAACACTATTAATAGTTCTAGTGTTTTTTATATCTTCTAAAGGGTTTTTATCTAAAATAATCAAATCGGCTCTATAATTTGCTTTAATTTTTCCAGCATTACTTTGCATCCATTTTGCTGGAGCTACAGTCGCTGCATAAAGAATTTGACTATTTGTCATTCCACAGTTGTAAAGAGACTCAAATTCGTCATGTAGAGAAAATCCAGAAACAACACCTGCTGTATTAGAGTCGGTTCCAGTAGTTATAGTAACACCATTATCAATTAATGCTTTAGCCATAATATGAATAGCAGTTACGTAAGTTTTCCAGAATAGCTTATGTTTTTCAGTTAATTCAATATCATCTTTAATATCCATGTTTTCATAACTATTATTTCCTGGCAGCCAACCTTTAGAAAAATTTGAACCTTCTATCTCACCTGGATTTTGATACGCTAGTTCTATGGTTTTAAGAAAGTTAACTATGTCAAAATTTTGTTTAGGAATGCTTTCAATAATATAAACAGTTGAAGAAACTACCATATCAATTTCTTTAAGTTTAATAGCAATTGCGTTCGCATTTTTTCTGAGATAGGCTAAATATTCTTCTGTATTGCTAGAATCCATGCCACCAAAATCACGCATTGTGTTTTTTGTTATTTCCTCTATATGTGCTAATTGAGATTGCCCAGATGTCTGTAAACCTTTTAAACCAACTTTTGATGTTAGGTGGCCAACAGTAGGTATATTCTGTTTTTTTGCTTCATCTGTTAGTGCATTATATATGTTCTCATTTAAAAAAGTACTTAGTTTAATGGCATCATAACCCTCATCTCTAAAAGCTCTAACAGCTTTACGTGCATTTTTAGGTGATGTGAAATTTACCTGACTGCCAAAGTAGCGACTCTTGATCTTTCTCATCAACCCTTTTTGACTACCTACTTTTCTAGTTGCTACAAAGATTTTGGGACTAAGCGCTCCTTTTTCTGCTTCATTGCGCCATTTTAAATGCGTTTCATTTCCAAACATTTCACTTATATGTGTTACTCCATTAGCTAAGAAAAGCAATAAATCGTTTTTACTTTCGTGTAAATGTACATGAGTGTCTACAAGGCCAGGAATGAGAAACTTTCCAGTTCCGTCTACTATTTTATAGTCACTAGTGATGTTGATGTCTTTTCCTATATTTATAATTTTGCCGTCATTTATTAAGACAGTCATACTGTCTAACATTTGAGAACAATCTGGTACTAGTGTACTGATGTTTTTTATAGCTATTGGCTTCGAAATTATATTAAATTTTGATGTATTTACGCGTTCTGTTTTTTTTCCTAAATGATGATTTATTTGAGATTTAATCCCTATCCATGACACGATACTTACAGTAATCACGATTAAAATTATTCCGAGTGTCCATTTTTTGATTGTTTTGCGCTTCATCATGAGTTTAAAGTTTATACAAATGACACGATAAAATTGTATTTATTACTCCTAATGATCCTTGTAGAACTCTCAAAACGTTTTTTGAGAGTAAAAAATTAAGATTATACATAGGTTTTATTGCTGTATATATTCCTTTGGAGATTTTCCAGTTTTCTTTTTAAACACCCTATAAAAACTTGCTTCTGAATTAAAGCCACATTCTAGGGCTATTCCTAAAATAGACATATGGCTAAAATCACTATCTTTTAATTTAGATTTTACTTCTTCTACTCGATAATTATTAATGAATTCTCTAAAACTTAATTCGAAATAATTGTTGATAAACGCAGAAATTTCTCTTTGTGTCACTTGTAAATGACTAGACAACTCTTTGATAGTAAGCTTCGGGTTTAAGAATAATTTCTCCTCGTTCATGGCTTTCAATAATTTTATTTTCATTTCTTCCCCCTTTGAAAAAGAAAGAGCAATTTCATTTTTGTTGGTGTTTTTTTCGCTCCTAACAAATGAAAAATCGGGTTGTAAATATCCTTTTAGACCCAAATAATAAATTAACGCCGTAATAAATAGTATAAGCAAATTCCAATGTACAAGAGTTGTGTTTCTTAGATTAAAGAATATATCTAAAGAATGGTTTGTTATTAAGAATATGCCCATACATATAAATAAACGAAAGATATCCTTTAACCAACCAAAATCTGGAAACGTACTATCAGATGTCGTATTGTTAAGCCAATTTTTATAATGTTTAAGTTCTTTGTATCCGTAGAAAAGGTATAAGATTAAAGAGATTAGTAGTAAGTACTCGTCTAATTGCTTTACAAAATTAAAATTAAGGTTTTCTGCTATAGCATCTTTTTCACTAAAGTCTTTGGTTTGTATAACACAGAAATATACCATGAAAGCATACATTTGAGATAAGAAGAAAGGTATAAAGTGTAACCAGTCTATTTTTTTGAAACTAAATTTTGGATTGACTAACGATTTTATATAAAAATAAAATAACGGCGGAAGTATAAGTTCAAAACCATTAGGGAAATATCTAAATGTGTTGGTATCCCAAAGATTTAGGGTATGTAAAAGCGTTTTAGTGTTTAAAAAGCAAAAAGAGAATAAGGCTAAAGCAAGATACTTGTTACTCCTTTTGTTGTTTTTTGAATACAGTAATAATATCCCAGTGATAATTCCCTGAATTATACCAATTAGAATTAACAAATCAAATAAAGAAAATTGATGATTCAAATTAAAGAAGTAAGGCTTTTTAATTTACACACAACAGGTTTGTAAATGATCTCGCTACGTGTTTAAGCACTAAAGTTAGTAAATAAAAACCAGATAGAAAGTTCGCGAGGACTAAAGTAAATTGGCTAAAACCAGCAATTAATTTTATAAGTTGTTGCCACACGTTTTTTTACAATATTATTAATTATCTTGATTAATGTAGGTCAAACCTTCGTACAAAGCTTTTAATGGTACAGAACGATGGTTTTCCTTGTCAAAATATTTTATTTCGACATTTAGAGGTTCTTCCGATTTCTTTGTGATTAATTCATAGATATAGTCGTGTCTTTTTTTATTCCGTTCGTAACTAGCCTCTCCTTGATTGGCAGTAGCTATGTACAATTTTTTATTCAATGATATTGATGAAATAGAATCAACTTTATTTTTCATCATCTCTTCACTCCACCAAATACTTGGGTCTATAGAAATGTAAGCATCAAATATGCTATTTTTATCCATATAAGAATTTAATGTAAGTAGACCTCCTAAAGAATGTCCTATGAGAGTTCTAGACGGTTCTGTTCTATAATTTTCATCAACATAGGGTATTAGTTCTTTCTCAATAAAATTCAAAAAATTCCTTCCACCTCCCATAGTATTTGGTCGTTTGGTCTTAATTTTTGTAACGGTAAAATCTCGTTCTCGGTCAATATTTTCTATGGCTATAATAATACTTTCTGGCATTAAATTGTTTCGGTTTCTATTGGAACTCATAAAATGTACAATTCCAGATGCTGTTTTAAAATGGGTATATCCATCCAATAATATGATAATTGGATATTTTTTCGCCACATCAGTTGAATCATAATATGAATCAGGAATACTTATTAAACAACTTCTTTCTTCATTTAAAATACTAGATTTAATAGTAAACTGACTTCCTATTATAATATCCGTTTTATGCTGCCCAAACGTTGTTTGTGATCCGAAAAGAAGCATACATAAAATTACAAATGTAAAAGTTCTCATAGTTTGCTTTATAGGTTTGGTAACGGTTTAGTTTATGATTTCGTTGTGTGGTTAAGCAACTAATTTAGCAATTAAAAACCAGATAGAAAGTCTGAGAGGACTTTTGAAAGTAAGCTAGAAAATACTAATTAATTTTATACGGTGTTGTAAAACATTTTTTATCTTTCAATTTCTTTTTCAGCTTTCTTTTTCAATTGTTTAAGTGAAGCTTTTATAAAAGTCATTTTTGGTTCTGTTCTTCCTTTTCCTGTCCATCTAATTCCCCAATGAGCTCTTGAAACATAACTTGTATTTGGTAATGTTCGATATTCTTGATTCCAAGCTTTTGTTACAATTATAAAATCTTCGTCAGTTTTATTTACTATTTTCCCTGTTTTCCTAGTTCCGAACTTTTCTTTTGGTTTTATGTAATTAATTTCTGTTGGCAGGAAATCCATATAAATTGCACATTGTAAAAAATTAGCACAAATTCCTTCCTCAATATCTTTTGCAATTACTTTTTGATTTTTCTTTAGAAAAAACGAAAATAGAAGAGCGTCAGAAGAGTCTGTTTCTGGATAATATTTAAAATAAACAACTCTTAAGTTTTCTCCAACTGTATTAAAAAGATACATTCTATTCTTGTCAAGAATAAAAATTCCGTTTTGTATTTTTCTTGATAGTAGAATATTGCAATCAAAAGTCAAGTCAACTTTTATTGTGTCTAAAGTTTCAATAACACTTTTTGAAAATATATATTTCTTTTTGCTTTCTAAATCTAATAAAGCGTATAATTCGTCCCAATCTTTATCTTCAGGTGATTTTTCCTTAAAATTTGAAATTAGTTTTTCCTTATTTTTTTTTACAAATTCAAGACATATTTTCTTATCTAATATCATTTAGATTGATTTTTGTAAATGTTTTACAATGTGTTTATATATGATTTGTTGCGTGGTTTAAGCACTAAAGTTAGCAAATAAAAACCGAATATAAAATCCGCGAGGACTTTTGTAAGTAGGCTAGAACCAGCAATAAATTATATACGGTGTTAGCACATGTTTTTTATTTAAATACTTTATTTATTTTATTTACGATTGGATAGAAGTCTGTAAATATATTCAAATTGTTCTTTTTATCCTCTTCCTTAAATGCTTCAAGAACTTTCGTTTTAATTTTAGACCTTGCAGATTTTCCATCTTCTGAATTTTCCATTGATTGTTGGACTAAATCGACATTCTCTGAATAGACTTTGGAAAGTAAATTAGAAGGAACAAGTCCTTCTATACATTTCTTTCCTGTTTCATTTTTTCCAATAATTATAAATTCTTTATTTTCTGTTAAACCAAGTGATTGAAAAGTCTTTTTGGTATCTGAATATTTATCTAAATCTACAGTTACAATAAATCTTTTAAATCGTTCTTTAATGAATCTTAAAAGAATATTATTTTTAATATTTCCAGCACCACCATATGGGAAAATTTCTCCGTCGAAATTTAATTTTTTATTTCCGTGTTTTGATTTTTTCAGAAGTTCAAAATATTCTTTATCAGAAGTTCCTTCAACAAGAATAATATCATTTTTTCCACTAAAAATGGTAGATTTTAAAGGACCAAAATCTTCTCCAGTTATTCCTAATGACAAAGCAAAGGGCTCATACCATTTATCTCCTTCTGTATCTATTAATCTTGAACCTTTTTCTTTATTGTTTAAATCTCTTTCCAATAATAAATTTGCTTTTGGTTCTTTATGGCTTAATAAATAAGGACTGTGAGTTGCAACAAGTATTTGAATCTTAAATTCAGATGCAATATCTTGTAATATTCTACCAAATTCAGCTTGTGCAGATGGATGTAAAAAACTTTCAGGTTCTTCGACGATTACAATTGGTGTTAGTCGTTTATTTAAATTTGAAGATTGTTGAATTCTTTTAGCATTCATTAAATTTAATAAAATTAGTGTTCTGTTTTTTGTTCCAGAACCATAATCTTCTAAAGAAACCTCAATACCTTTTTCCTTTAATGAAATGTCTATGCTCTCTCTGTCTATATTTAAACTTGGTATTCCAAGAGAAACATCATATTTTTCGGTTAATCTCCCAAGTAACGAGCCAAATTCTGTTTGGTGTTTTTTAAGAGATTTTTTTACTGCATTCTCTAAAGTTTTCTTCTTTTTTGTTATTAGTTCTAAATCTTCACTATTTAAATATGATGATAACGAATCTCTCCTTTTTTGAGCAAAGAAAAATGGTTCGTTTTCTGTTGAATTGTGGAATAATACACTTTCTGAACTTCTTATTCTATTTAATAATTCATCTCTTTTGTACTCATCTTCAATTTTATGACCACTAAAGAAAATTTCAATGTTAGTAGAATTTTTATCAGGTAAATTAGTTGCTTTTATTAATAGTTGTTCAGTCTCAGTCTCTTTAGTTTCTTCCTCTTTAAAAACCATTTCTTTAATAAACTTGTAAAGACCTGCATCATTATCTTTATCAAGTTCTAATGCTATTTCAATGTAAATAGATTCTTTAGTTTTTTCTTTATTTTTCCAATATGGATAATCAGAACTATAATTTATTGGTCCAGAAGGGGATTGTGAAAACATTCTGAAGTCATAAGTTAAAAAAGAAAGTACAGCTTTTATAATGTTAGATTTTCCTGAGTTATTTTTACCAGATAAAGCGTTGTAATATGGATTAAACTCAATTTCTACATCTTCTAAACTTCTATAGTTTTTAGCAGTAATTTTCTTTATTATCATAGTTTTTTTTTTAAAATGTGTGCCAACGTGTTTGTACAAGGTTAGTTGCGTGGTTATGCAATAAAGTTAATAAATAATTACTGACAAAGAAAATCCAAGAGGATTTTCGTAAGTAAGCTAAAAGTAAGCAATTAATTTTGTACGGTGTTGGCTACAGTTATTTATTCACTTTTACTTTCAAATAGTTTATAAACGCGGAACAAGAAACTAACATAAATTTAGCATCTTCAAAACTAACATTGATATCTTCTTCTAAAAGTTTATGTCTTATTCCACCAGAGTCGCTCGTGTAACCATATAAAGCAGAAAACGCTTTTTTCATAGCTGAATGAATTTCATATTCTTTTTCAATTACTCCCAGTGCTTGCCCTAATGAAGATTTTTTATCTCCAGTGATTATTGAACAAAGTGATTCAATTGCTGAAATGGATTCTTTAATAGAATTTCTATAATCTGGAGATTCTCGATTAGAAAAATAATTTAAAGCCGATTTTAAATGTGTATTAACTGATTTATATTGATCTGAAAACGAAATCGCCTCTTCAATTTCAATAATTTCTTCTTCAGATGTTATTTGAACAATTGATTCATTAATTATTCGATATCCAGACATTTCTAATTCTAATGAAGTATTTAAATGTTCTGTTATTCTAGTTCCAGCTTCTATTTTATTTACTTGGCTTAAAAACTCAATAAAATCATATTTTTCATACCATTCTGATTTAAAAAACCAAGCTTTTATTTGTCTTATAGTCCCAGAAACGTCAACATTCCCTCTTGTTAATTTAGGAATTTCATCTACCCTTTTATTAAAAAAGTCTGTCCAAATAATTTTGCAAACTTTTCCTCTTCTAGATTCTTTCCCAATAGAAATATAGCTACTAATTTCTTCAAAA
The DNA here is from genome assembly GCA_963973485.1 of uncultured Polaribacter sp. Classification (GTDB taxonomy): domain Bacteria; phylum Bacteroidota; class Bacteroidia; order Flavobacteriales; family Flavobacteriaceae; genus Polaribacter. The sequence continues at coordinate 8,880 of CAXBAC010000030.1, forward strand.
AAATTAATTAAAATATTATTCCAAATTCTATTTTCAAGTTTAATATCTATTTGTTCTATCTGAATAATTTCTCTTAATGGTGTTTTTCCTATTTTTTCTGAAAATTTCATTATTAATTCTTTTCCTTTATTGTAGCCAACTCGTTATAAGCTCCCCTTTAGTAACATTATCTTGTAATTAAATAAAGGATATTCAAAAGTTGTGGTGTGGTTTAGCAAATTTTTTTGTTAAAAATAGAAAAATAAAATGAACTTGAAATCTATTTTCATAAAATGTTTTAGGGGTGGGTGGCGCATTCGTGTTTTTAAAGCTGCTGTTTGTTAGGGATGTATAACTTGTTACTAAAGGGTGAGAGAGTAGCAAAAAAACGAAACTGTAAAAAGTATTGGCACACTAAAGCCTTTATGGTATGCTGTAGTTTCATCGTAGGTAAATGTGTGGTAAAGCTGCTGTTCTAAAAAGCTGCACTGCACTTGTTGCAAATTACTTCTACTTTTAATGCAAAGTACTTCAGCTTTTGTTACATTGCTGAAGAGCTTTTTTTACAATATAGTAGTAATCTTATAGATATATTGTACAATATATCTAGAAATAGTGTAGTAAATTTTAAAATTTATTGTAGAATAATTAGAAACTAGCTTTTGTAGTAGTAATTATTTAAGAAATAATAATATACAAATAATATTTGTAAAAGAACTGACTCGCTTATGGTTTGTCGAAAATTTTTGTAAACCTGTCGTTATTTCATGTGCTGTGTTGGCATTGGTTTTTATAGATGTCTGTTTATTAAGGAATGCTGGTACTGTGATGGTTGGTGTGTATGTACATTTCTGTATGTATTGTAATTATAGCGTAAAAAAAACCTCATTGTAAAACAATGAGGCTTTTAAATTTATTTGTGATATATCCACTATTTAATCAACTCGTAACTTCTTTTGATAAAGTCTGTTAACTCTTTACCATGCAATAAGTTTTGCGATAGTTTTGCCAAGTCGAATGCTTGAGACACCAAGCCTTTTTGCTTGTCTTCGTCAGCTGCTAAAATTTCTGACACTAATGGGCTGTTGGTATTTACCACCAAGTTGTACATGTCTGGCATATTACCCATACCCATCATTCCTCCACCTCCAGAAGCTTGCATTTCTTTCATTCTACGCATAAATTCTGGTACAGTAATAATAAATGGAGAGGCATTAGAATCCATAGCTTCTAATTGAACTGTGTAAGCAGAATTGTTTACAGCGCCTTCAATTACTGGCTTTAGTTTTTCTTTTTCCTCATCAGACAATTTAGAAATTATGTTATCGTCTTTCTTGATTAAATTATCAATATGGTCTGCATCAACTCTAGAAAATTTGATTTTACCTTCTCCAGAAGTTTCTAATTTCTGCATTAAGTGCGATATGATTGGCGAGTCTAATAACAATACCTCATATCCTTTGTCTTTTGCAGCCTCTATATAACTGTGTTGTGCATCTTTGTTAGCCGCGTATAAAATTACGTGGTTTCCATCTTTATCGGTTTGGGTGTCTTTTGTTTTTTCAATCAACTCATCAAACGTAAAATACGTATCGTTTACAGTTGGGTATAAAGCAAACTTTTTAGCTTTGTCAAAGAATTTATCTTCAGATAACATTCCGTATTCGATAATCACTTTGATATCGTTCCATTTCTTCTCAAAATCTTCACGATCTTTTTTGAATAATGAGGTTAATTTATCAGCCACTTTTTTTGTAATGTAACCCGAGATTTTCTTTACAGCTCCATCTGCTTGTAAGTACGAACGCGAAACGTTTAATGGAATGTCTGGAGAATCAATTACCCCTTTTAACATCTGTAAAAAGTCTGGTACAATACCTTCTACATTATCGGTTACAAAAACTTGGTTTTGGTACAATTGGATTTTATCCTTTTGCATGTCTAAGTTCTGAGACAATTTCGGGAAGAATAAAATACCTGTTAAGTTAAATGGATAATCTACATTTAAGTGAATGTGGAATAACGACTCTTCAAATTGCATTGGATACAATTCTCTGTAAAAGTTCGTATAATCTTCTTCATTTAAATCTGCAGGCGCTTTGGTCCAAGCAGGGTCTGTATTGTTAATGATATCATCTACTTCAATCTGTCTGTGAGGCTCAGTAGTTTCTTTACCATCTTTATCTTTAGTCGTTTTTGGCTCGTGAGTTGGGTCGTTTACCTTCTTTGTTCCAAATTTAATTGGCACTTGGTTAAAACGATTGTACTTGTTTAGTAGCTCTCTAATTTTACCTTCTTCTAAAAACTCAGTTGAGTCTTCTGCAATGTGTAATACAATTTCTGTACCTCTGTCAGTTTTGTCAGCTTCAACCAAAGTATATTCAGGTGAACCATCACAGGTCCAATGAGCAGCAGGCTCGTCTTTAAAAGATTTGGTGATAATTTCTACTTTATCAGCCACCATAAATGCCGAATAAAAACCTAAACCAAAGTGCCCAATTACACCTGTTTCGTTTTTATCGTCTTTGTACTTGTCTAAAAATTCTTCAGCGCCAGAAAATGCAATTTGGTTGATATACTTTTCAACTTCATCAGCAGTCATTCCTAAACCTTGGTCTTTAATGGTTAAGGTTTTAGCATCCTTATCAATACTGATTTCAATTTTTGCATCACCCAATTCAGTTTTGGCTTCACCAATAGCAATTAAGTGTTTTAATTTGGTAGTTGCATCAGTTCCGTTTGAAATTAATTCACGTAAAAAGATTTCGTGATCAGAATACAAGAATTTCTTAATCAGCGGAAAAATATTTTCTACTGATACATTAATGTTTCCTTTGCTCATAATTTTATATTTATTTAATATTATTTTCTGAACTACTACTAGTCAAAAAAAATACCAAACCTATAATTATGACAAGATGACAGAGGGGGGCGTTTGCAGTTTTTAGTTTTTAATTTTAGTTTTGAGTTAGCAGTTTGCAGTGGGCAGTTAGCAGTTTGCAGTTATCACTAAACACTAAACACTAAAAACTAAGCACTAAACATTAAAAACTCAACATTAAATCTCTCTCAGCATTTCAGTAGTGTTTTTGTTTTTCCAAGTCCCACCTGTAAAATCAGGCACTTTAATAGAGGTGCTATTTTGCGCAACTGAAAGTTCTGATAGGGGAGTAATGGCACTCCACAATACACTATCGTACACATTAATGTCTAAAGGTAAACCTTGGTTTAAGCATTTGATTAATCTGTAAATCATGACGAAGTCCATACCTCCATGACCTACAGCATTATCAGAAATTTCTGCTTTTAATTTGCTCCAAAGTGGGTGATTGTATTTTTCTCTATACTCTGTATATTTTTCATCATCTAACCAATTATGTCCCCACCAAGCCAATTCTTCATCATTAATGTATAATTTAGAAGGATAGCCTTCATGCACTGCTTTTGTACCTACAACTGTATTCAATCTGTCATAAGGTCTACCTGTATGTACATCAAACTGCAACATGATGGTTTTGCCTAGTTTGGTTTTAATCATGGTAGTATTCATGTCACCACATTTTACGTTTGAGAATTTGTTAATTCCTGCACGTTTTGCAGCATCACTTAGACTTTTTTCACGAGAACTCATAGAAACCAAATGATCAAAAGTATCTCCTCTTCCAATATCCATATACTGGCTGATAGGCCCTAAACCATGAGTAGTGTAAAAGTTTCCATCTTTATTCAAATGATGTTTAATTCGCCATTGATCTTCATAATAGGTTTCGTCTAACAAATGCTTTCGTAAATCATGAATGTAGGCACCTTCTGCGTGGGTTAAATCGCCAAAAACTCCTTGATTCACCATATTTAACACCCATAATTCCTCGTTGTTAAAACAGCAATTCTCCATCATCATACAATGCTGTTGGGTGCGTTCTGCAGTTTCTACTAACCTCCAACAGTCTTCTAAAGTATAGCCAATAGGAACCTCAGAAGCCACATGTTTTCCCTTTTCCATGCCATACAAACACATTTCTGTGTGCAGTTCCCAAGGCGTAGCAATAATTAACAAATCGATATCATCTCTGTCTGCTAGTTTTTTCCATTCCTCAGAATTTCCATAATAGGCATCTGCAGCAGTGTTGTGCGTGTTTTTAAGATGATTGTTGAGTTTATCTGTTTTTTCTTTATGTAAATCAGCAACAGCAACCACAGTAGCCTTATTATTTTTTAATTTTTTTTTATTAATAA
>CAXBAC010000031.1:0-13054 GCA_963973485.1 uncultured Polaribacter sp.
GCTCAAGAACAATTGAGAGAAAATAGAGATTTTTCTCTTTTATCTGGTGTTATAATCTACATATTACAAATTGTTGAAGCTAGTGTAAATGCACATTTAATGCAATTTAACACAGATGATAATTTAACTTTTAAGCCAACTTTAATTCAAGACCCAATTCGTTTTGAATCACCAACTGTTGGTTTAACAATCAAATATAATTTTTAAGATGAAAGTTGCACTTTTAGGCTATGGTAGAATGGGGCAGGAAATTGAAAAAATTGCAATTTCTAGAGGGCATGAAATTGTTATTAGAAAAAAAGCAGATTCTAATATAGATATCACCATTGCTGATGTTGCTATAGATTTTAGTTTGCCTAGCGCTGCTTTTGAAAACATTACGAATTGTTTTAACAACAATGTTCCTGTAGTTTCTGGAACTACTGGTTGGTTAGAAAAATATAAAGATGCTGTTGCACTTTGTGAAAATAAAAAAGGCGCTTTTATTTATGCATCCAATTTTAGTGTGGGTGTAAATATTTTTTTTGAGCTCAATAAACATTTAGCCAAATTGATGAATAACATAGAAAATTATAACATTTCTATGGAAGAAATTCATCATACACAAAAATTAGATGCTCCAAGTGGAACTGCAATTACTTTGGCTGAAGGCATTATAGAACACACAACTAAAGAAAATTGGGAATTAGGCGAAATAAAATCAGAAAAAAACATTCCAATTGTAGCAAAAAGAATTCCAGAAGTTCCTGGAACACACTCTGTTTTTTACAATTCTGATGTAGATAGTATTGAAATAAAGCATACAGCAAACAACAGAAAAGGTTTTGCTTTAGGAGCTGTAATTGCAGCAGAATGGATAGTTGGAAAAACAGGAGTTTTCTCTATGAAAGATGTGTTAAACATCAGTTAAAAACTGTAACTTTTTTCTTATTTTGCGCCATATAACACATAAATACCTTTTCTTATTTTAAGGAAAATAAAACATATATTATGACATTTACGCAATGGTTTCTTTTTTTCTTAGTAATTCAAGTAATTCATTTTCTTGGTACTTGGAAACTTTATGAAAAAGCAGGTAGAAAAGCCTGGGAAGCTGCAATACCAATTTACAATGGTGTTGTATTAATGCAAATAATTAATCGTCCAAAATGGTGGATTATTCTCTTGTTTATACCTGTAGTAAACCTATTAATGTTTCCTGTAATTTGGATAGAAACCATAAGAACTTTTGGGTTTTATAAAAAAACTGATTCGCTTTTAGTAATCTTAACTTTAGGTTTGTATATTTTTTATATCAATTATGCAGCTGAAGCTAATTACAATGCAGACAGAAGTTTAAAACCGCGTTCTGAATTAGGTGAATGGGTAAGTTCTATAACTTTTGCAATTATTGCTGCTACATTAGTGCACACCTATTTTATGCAACCTTTTACTATACCAACATCATCTTTAGAAAAATCGTTATTAATTGGTGATTATTTGTTTGTGAGCAAATTTCATTATGGTGCTAGAGTTCCATCAACTGTAATTGCTGCACCAATGGTTCACGATTCCTTACCTTATACTGGTACAGCCTCATATTTAAAAAAACCTCAATTACCCTATACACGTTTACCTGGTTTACAAAAAATTAAAAATAACGATATTGTTTGTTTCAATTGGCCTGCTGATTCTTTAGCTACAATGTGGGGTGATACTTCTGGAAAATTCACCTATAAACCTTTTGATAAAAAAACAAATTATGTAAAAAGATCTATTGGAATTGCTGGTGATTCTCTAGAAATGAGAGATGGTTATTTTTATATAAATGGTAAAAGAAATGAGTTACCAGAAAGAGCAAAACTTCAATTTTATTATACTTACGAAGCTAAAGAACCTATAAGCCAAAGTACTTATCCAAAATTCTTGATAGAAAAAGAAAGAACTGGTGTTTATAAAATACTTTCTGAATATTGGCAAAACCCTAAGGTACAAGAAGCTATAAAAGAAAATGGTAGTTTATCTAAAATAGGTGAAGATTCTTTATACACAGAAGTTGCTGGAGGCATAAATCCTCAATTTGCACAGAGATTAAAAATGGTTAATGTTGATAATAAGATAAACATTAATTTAACCGATGAAGAAGTTGATAGGCTTAAAAAATACCCGCTTACAGTTTCTGTAACAAAAATTAATCATGATGCAGATGTTGCTATTTTTCCACACGTTAAAGAATTAGGTTGGAGCCAAGATAACTTTGGGCCAATTTACATACCTGAAGCTGGTAAAACTGTAAAACTAGATAAAGAATCGCTTCCTTTTTATGAGCAAATTATCAAAAACTACGAACACAATGATTTGGTAGTTAATGGTGATGATATTTTTATAAACGGTGAAAAAGTTGATAGTTATACTTTTCAGCAAGATTATTTTTATTTGATTGGAGATAATAGACACAATTCTCTAGATGGACGCTATTGGGGCTATGTACCTTTTGATCACGTTCTGGGAAAACCAGTTATGATTTGGTTTAGTTGGGATGCAAATGCCCCTTCTTTTGGAGAAAAAATAAAATCAATAAGATGGGATAGAATGTTTACTACAGTTCATGGAGATGGAGAACCTGTTTCTTACAGATATGTTGTATTTGCTTTAATAGCACTTTATATTGGTTGGAGTATCTTTAAAAGTAAAAAGAAAAAAGCTTAATATTTTTTTCAAATATAGCACAGCACTTAACTGTTAAATGGCGTTATTTATACCTACATACTTCTCTCCTATTTCTCAATATTCAGCCATAATAAAAGCTGATGATATTGTATTTGAAATAGAAGATAACTTTCAAAAACAAAGCTATAGAAATCGTTGTTATATATACAATTCTAGTGGAAAACAGTTATTGACTATACCAGTAAAACATCAATCTAAATCTGTAAAACAAAAAACAAAAGACACTTTAGTAGAAAATGATTTTCCTTGGCAAGACCAACATTTTAAATCTTTACAAGTAGCTTATAGAACTTCACCTTTTTTTGATTTTCTAGAAGAAGATATCGCTCCTATTTTTAGAAAAAAATATAAATATCTTTTGGATGTAAATATTGATACCTACCTTTTTATAACAGATTCTTTACAGTTAAATGATTCATTCTCGAAAACTGATAACTACCTAACTGAACCATCAGAAAAAGACTTTAGAAACTTAGCGAATAGAAAACATAGGCCTTTAAAAATGGTAGATAATTACACACAAATGTTTGATGACAAGCATGGATTTATACCAAACTTATCCATTTTAGATCTTCTTTTTATGGAAGGACCAAACGCAATTAGTTATTTATAATTTTTTTTGTTAAATTTAAAAGGTTAAAAAGCCTTTAAAGATGGAATTTATCAGGAATTATATTAACAATATAACTAAGCTCCCTGATGAAAGTATGTCTAAACTTATCCAGTTAGCAAAGCACGAACATTTTTCAAAAGGGCAGATTTTTGCTAAGCTAAATGAAGTTCCGAAAAACTTTTATATTATAAAGTCTGGTATTGCAAGATCTTTTTACACGGATGAAAATGGCAAAGACTATATAAGAACCATATTTACATCTTTTAATACTACAGGTGCTCTTAGTGCATTAATGGATAATTCTAAAAGTAAATTAACTTACGATTGTCTTACAGAATGTGAAATGTTTAGTTTTAATTTTCATAAACTGAAAGGCCTTATGGAAAACGACATTCATTTATCGAACCTGTATAATAAAGTTTTAGAGCATATATTTAAAATAATGGAAGTAAGGATTTATGAACTATCTCTTTTAAATGCAACAGAAAGATATTTGGCGCTAAAACAACAAATACCAGATATAGACAATAGAATTCCTCAATACCATATTGCTTCCTATTTAAATGTAACACCTGTTCAGTTAAGTAGAATTCGTAAAGAAATATACTCTAAATAGATTTATTAACATATGTAAATGAATACAAGCCTGTTAGTCGCTAATTTTGAATATGATAATAATTAATTCCCCCTACAAATTATTCTCAAAAAAGGTTTATTTTTAATAAACCTTTTTTTTATGTTTATGTTTAAGTTTGTAATTCATTATTCTCTACATTTCTTAGTACCATTAATTTTCTCACTTTTATTTTTCAGAAAAAACTGGAGAACAGTATACCTAATATTTTTAGCCTCTATGCTAGTTGATCTAGATCACTTACTAGCCAATCCTATTTTTGCAGAAAACAGGTGTAGTATCAACTTTCATCCATTACACTCCTATTTTGCAATAGGCATTTATTGCCTAGGTTTGTTTTTTAAAAAAACAAGAATATTGGCAATTGCACTGTTGTTTCACATGCTAACAGACTATATAGATTGTTATTTGTAAAATCTTTTGTAAAGTCTAGTGATATCATTTGAAATATCTAACTTTATAATAAGAAAGAAATAAACAACAATAATTAATGTACTTTTTAGTGCAATGTTTATTATGGGATGAATTGGAAAATCAAACAAATACACTGAATCTACATTAAAATCCCAAAAAGAAAAAACCAAATACAACCCTGTTATAATTACAAGCATTGCAAAAGTTTTAGTGGTAAAAGGAGTCATAGAAAACTTCTTTTTTACAAAGAATAATTTCCCAGTGTTTGCACAAAAGATTACAATTAAAGTCGCCAATGCTAAACCATCTGTACCTAAATCTAACTCATAGTAAAAAAGTTTATTCAAGAAATACACAGAAAAAGCCATAACTAAACTAAAAGGTAATGTAACCTTATAATATTTGGAGTTATTTATAATTGCACCATTATTTCCTAAAAAACCATTGTACATTTTCACAAAAGAAATCATAAAAACCACTAATGCACCTCCAGCATATTCTTGAGGCAATAGGTTAAATAACTGATGTACGTTTGCATTTATCAGCACAAAGAAAAAGCCACTTATCAATAATAAATTGATAGAACTCTTTTTATAAAGTGATGCTACTTCTGCATTATTTTCTTCATTCAATGTCTTTGAAGTTAAAGGTTGTAATATATTTAACATGGCTCTACTTGGAGCTTCAATAAAAGAACCAATAAAAACTGCCACTGAATAGTAGGCTGCTTTTTCTAATGATTCTTTACCAGGAATCATAAATTTATCAATATCTAAAATTATTGCTCCTGCACTACCTGCTAAAATAATGTATAATGAAAAGCGTAAGATTTCTTTAAAGTTTTCTGGTCTAGAAAATGTGAATTTTGGAAAATAGAGACTAAAAGCATAGAACATCATAACCAACATTCTCAAAAAATAGGCTGCTGTTAAATAATAGATAAATTCTGGTTTTGTTATAAATTCAAAATAAACAGCAAACAACAATAACATTACTACTACTCTATTCCAAAGTTCTTTTAAAATATTACCGAAAACCGACTGAAATTGCACTTTTGCCCAAGCATAAAAAACCTCAAAATAAGCACAAGTAAATGCTACCAAATAAATTACAAAGGTGTAATTTTTTATAATAGGATTTTTTACGGATAAGTAATCAGAAATTTGCTCATAAAAAACAGTACCCAAAAACCCCATAGGTATTGCAATTAATAAGGGCAAAAACAACACAGATGATAAAAACTTATCCTTTTCTTCTTTTACAAAGTAGCTTGAGAAAAACTTAACAATGGTATGATGAATTCCTAATGCAATTAAAGGCATTAACAAATTAGAGGAAGACAATAAAAAAGTTACCAAACCATAATATTCATCCTCTAAAAATCTAGTATATAAAAACAGTGTATTTACTCCACCAAAAGCAAAACCTAAGTATATAAAAAGTGTATTTTTAAATGATTGTTTAAGTACAATACCCATATTTTATAAGCTTTTTATAATTTCCGACAACTTTCTTGTCAATTCTTTTCTGTGAAATTGATCTATATTTTTAGGTGTTTGAATTAAAGTACCTGTTTTATACTGTTGATATAAGTTTAAAATTTCCTGACGAAGTTTTTCTTTATTTTGATACCCTACAACAACACCAGATGAAGTATTATTTAAAATTTCTGATAAATCTCCCTCTTCTGGTCCGATTGCTAAAATAGGTCTTTTTGCTGTTAGATACTCAAAAAGTTTTCCTGTTAGAATACCTTCAGATTTTGGAACATTAGGAATTAAAAGTAGTAGAACTTGTGCTTTTTTCTGATATTCAATTGCTTTTTCGTGAGAGACATATCCTATAAAATTCGATTGAGCCACTAAGTTAGTGCGCTCAATTTCTTTTAAAACTTCTTGAGAAATATCACCAATAAAATTTAATTTTAAATCGTTTTTAAAAACTTCATTTTCATTACAGAGCTCTTGTAAAACTTCAAACAAAATTTTAGGATTACTTTGTTTTGGCAACAAACCAATGTATGATATTATAAATTTTTTATCTAATATTTCATTGTTTTCGGTTAAAACTTCCTCGTCAAAACCGTTGGTTATTACTTTAACGTTTTTTGCCTTTTTTAAAAACTCTTTTTGTAATGAATTGCTTACAGTTAAAATACAATCTGCAGATTTTAGTACAGCTTGCTCTAATATTTTATTTTTATTTTTTACAAATGCAAGTTGTTTAAACTCTTTATTATAATACAAGTCTGTCCAAGGATCTCTAAAATCTGCAATCCATTTTACAGTAGTTTGTTCTTTTAATTGTTTAGCTATTAAATGCATACTATGAGGTGGACCTGTTGAAATTAAAACATCAATATTATTTTCTCTAAGATATTTTTTTAGAAATTTTACAGAAGGTTTTACCCAAAACACCTTTGGATCTGGAATAAAAAAATTACCTCTAATAAAGGAAAGTATTCCGTTTTGAGTACTGTTAGAAATATCTTTTTTCTGATGTGATTTTCGTTTCCAGAAAAACACATCTGTAGGTTCCCAAATAGGTTGTTTTAAAACCTCAATATTAGCTGGAACTTCATTTAATAGACTTGTATCTTCTTTAGGATATTTAGCATTATCTACAGTATAAACAATGGGTTCAATACCAAAACCTTGTAAATACTTTACAAATTTTAACCAACGTTGAACGCCAGAGCCTCCTGCAGGAGGCCAATAATATGTTATAATTAAGACTTTCAAGTATTTAAGTTATCATATAAATGTAAGAGTTTTTTCGAGGTGTGTTCCCAAGAAAACTCATTTTTTATAAAATGTTCACCATTTTTCCCTAGTTCATCTCTTAGGTTATCATCATTAAAAAGTTGTAATGTCTTTTCTGTAAAATCGCTCACATTTCTATCTTTATGAATCAAACCTGAATTTACTTTTTCAACTAGAGTTTTTTGTGCAGTTGCATCACTAACCAACAATGGTTTTGCAAAACTCATGTACTGAAATATTTTATTTGCGTAAGCTACATCATGCTGTAAGTTTCTATGTAAAGGAGAAATACAAACATCACTAGCTTTAATGTAAGATTGGAATAAAGCAACATTTTGCCATCCTTCAAAATCTACATAGTCATTAATTTGCAGATTATTTGTTTGTTGTTTTAAAACAACATCAGTAGTGTTTTTACCTACAATTACTAATTTTATATTGGGTATTTCTTCTTTTAGTTTTACTATAGATGCAATTGCGGTTTGCAATCCTCTCCTTAAATGAGTATCTCCTAAATACAATAACACAAAGTTATTTTTGTACTTATGTATAATATTTTTATCAATCGTAAAATTTTCATAAAACGATTTTCTAATGGTATTTGGAACTAAAACAAACTTATGAGCTTCAGTAGGAAGCCTCGTTTGTAAAGCAGCTATAAATTCTGGTGAAACTGAAATTACTTTTGTAGCTTTAGCTATAAACTCCTCTTCTTTTGTCTTCCATTTTTTTGGAGATATAATATACTTTCCAGGAAATTTTTGCAAATGAGGATACAACTTCATGACTTCTGGCATATTATCATGCAAATCTAAAACAACAGGTAATTTGTATTTTTGATTTGCATTAAAAACTGCTGCTGCAATTCTTATGTCATGAATATGTAAAACCTGAATATTATTTTCTGAGATAAATTGATGAATTTTCTTTTTCATCAAAAAAGTATACAAAGGTATTGTGTACGCTAAAGCTGATAACTTATATTCAATTTTATTAGAATGATATCTTTTTACTTGAATTCCATTTATATTTTCTGAAGATTTTTCTTGATTATATTTTAAACAAAATAAAAAAACTTCATGACCAGCATTTACTAAAGAAACTGCTTCGTTTTCAACCCTTGGATCTGGAGGAAAACTCGCATCTAGAATCATCCCTATTCTCATGCTAGTTTTTTCTTCTTCTTTTCATCATAGAAAAACCAACCAATAGTAATTGCCATCAACAAACCGTAAGAAATTAAGGCTATAAAACTTCCTTTTTGAATTACTTTAGGCTCGAATTTAAATACTATTTCGTGGTTACCTGCAGGTATTTTCATCCCTCTTAAAACATAGTTCACATTGTAATGTGGCACCAATTCTCCATCTACATATGCATTCCAGCCGTTTTTGTAATATATTTCAGAAAACACCGCAAATTGCTCTTTTGATGTTCTACTTTCATAAGTTAATGTGGTTACATCATAATCTAACAGTGCAATAGTTGCTGTTGAATCTTTTTTAAAATTAAAATTGATATCAGTAGTTAATTTGCTAGCATCAATTACAGCTGTGGTTTTTGTATTTAAATTATCTAAAGCCTTAATTTCATCATTAGCAGATGTAACTTGCGTTATATTGTATACAAACCAAGCATTTCCATTTGCATCAGGATTTAATTGTGCTTGTTTTTGATTATCATCTCCAGCAACAATAAAATATTTAGTATTTAACATGTTTAATACATCCATATTATTTTTTGCTATCTGATAATCAAAAAGCTCTTTATAACGTCCCATTTTTGCTGCATGATATCCTCCAATAGATTGATGAAAATAAGACGTAGAACCATCTTGCATAGGATCTGTAGTAAAGTTTGCTACTCTATAATGTGTTGTATCTTTTAAAATTTGCAAATCTGCTTTAGAGGCCACAAAAGGTTCTTCAACTCTTTTTGATGGTTTAAAATCAGATTCGTTTACATAATTCTTATTTACAGAAATTAAATCAATTAAAACTAAAACCACAAAAGTGGGTATTGCATATTGTTTCTTGATTTTATTTTTTAAGAAAAACCATAATATGGCTGTAGACAGCAACACAAAACCTAAAGATCTTAAAGTATCTGACAACAAAATAGCTTTTCTATCTGCAATTACAGCATCAATTAACCCAGGTAAATCTTTATAGTTTGCATCTCTTAAACCTTCAAAAGTTGAAAAACTGTGCGCTAATAAAAAACCAAGCACAATTAAACCTGCAAATGTAAATGCAGCTTTTTCTAATGCCTTTCTTTTCTTTTTTGTTGAAATATCAGTATTAAAAAATTCTTTCAAGCCTAAAATTGCTAAAATAGGCACACAGAGTTCAGCAATAATTTGTATTGATGAAACAGCTCTAAACTTATTATAAAGAGGCACATAATCAATAAAAAAGTTAGTTAAAAACTCTAAGTTTCTTCCCCAACTTAACAATATTGAGAAAATAGTTGCTGCCAATAACCACTGTTTTAACCTGCCTTTGACTAAGAAAATACCAAGAAAAAACAAAAAGAAAATAACTGCGCCAATATAAGCTGGTGCTTCAATTATAGGTTGATCTCCCCAATAAGTAAGCACTTGTTCAGAATAATCATCTGCTACTTTTTTTCCTGCTCTTTTTGCTATTAATTGGTAAAACTCTGAATCTTTACTAAGCTCTTCAACAGTTCCACCTCCCATATATCTTGGAACAAACAAATTGAATGTTTCTAGCTTTGCATAACTATATTGAGTAATGTAGGATTTATCTAATCCTTTTGTAACTTCTTTTTCAGAACCATCAACATTTATGGTTAATTCAGATTTTCCTCTAGTGCTAAACTCTGCATATTCTTTCATTGCCATTAATCTTGGTGCATTTGCACCAATACCTAAAATTACAGCAGCTAAAATTACAGCAGCTTGTTTTATAAAAGCAGGAATTGAATTATTCTTAACAGCATTTATAAACTCAACAATACCTAAAATAAGCAATGTAAAACCTAAATAATAAGTCATTTGAATATGATTGGTATAAATTTCTAAAGCCATTGCTAAGCCTGTTACAATAAAACCTAACACAAACTTTTTTTGGAATACCAACAAAACACCTGCTAAAACCAATGGCATATATGCAATTGCATGTGCTTTTGCATTATGACCAGGAATAAAAATAATGATTAAATACGTTGAAAAACCAAAGGACAAAGCTCCTAAAACAGCCAATCTCCATTTTACTTTTAGTGCCATCATAAGTACAAAAAAACTTAAGAAGTAAAGAAAAGTATAATCTGCAGGTCTTGGTAAAAAACGTAATGTTTTATCTAAAACTCTTACAAAATCATAAGGATAATAAGCACTTACTTGATATGCAGGCATTCCACTAAAAGAGGCACCTGTCCAATAAGGTTCTGCGTCTTTATCTGCTCTATAATCATTAATTTCTTTAACCATTCCTCTAAACTGAGTAATGTCTGATTGTGCAATTTTTTGCCCCTTTAAAACTGGATGAAAATAAAGTAAAGAAGCAATTACAAAAATTACTAATGCTATTATATATGAAAAGATTTTTTTTGGTTTCAAGTGATTAATTTAAAGTGTTATTAAAATATCTAATTTTATATTTTTTTAGTCTATTTCTTCAAAATCTACGTACTCACCAACTGTGTTTTTGGTTTCAGATTGGTTTTTAGGTGCTTTATCAATAATTGTTTCTCCTTCTCTAACGTTATTTTTGGGTTGTTGCCCTGCAAATTGTTCTTCTGCTTTCTTTTGCATAGTATCTGCTACTTTTTTTAGTAAAAAAGGAGCGAATAATTTTGCTAAAAATTTAAAAGCATAATAAATTATTAAAATAAAAAAAATAGTTTTCAATAAACCCATTTGGCATTAGTCTTAAATATCAACCAAAAATAACAATTTGGCAACAATTGTAGCGTTAACAAAGTATAAAACTTTATCAAATGTAAAAAAGTATACATTGCTTTTAAAAACATCTTTTTTATGCTATGTTTGTTTGATACTATTCACGATAAAATGTAAAATTACTTTTACGAATGAAAAACTATTATTATAAATTTCTTTTGTGTGTTTTACTTTTGAGCATAACAACAACTTACAGCCAATACACAGAAGTAATCAACTCTAATAAACCAGGTTTTTCAGAAAGTCCTTATAGTGTTGGTAAAGGAGTTTATCAATTTGAAAGTAACTTATTTTTTAGAGAAACAGCTATAGAACCAACTTTTTCTAGACCAGAATCTTTTGGTTTCGACATGCTTTTTAGAACCAGTTTTTTATCAGAAAAATTAGAATTAAATGCGCAAATAAGATATCAGAATGATAAGATTGCTTTTAAAAATATTTTTACTTCTAGTTACAATACAAAAGGATTGAGTAGGCTCACTATTGGTGCAAAATATTTACTTTTTCAGCAAGAATATGAAGACAAGAGTAAAGAAGTAAGAAGTTGGAAAAGGAGAAATGCTTTCGATAAAAAACGATTAATTCCTTCTGTTGCCATTTATGCTGGGTTAAATACAGATGTTTTAAATGATATTTACAAAACTGGTAGTATGTCTCCAAAAGCTGGTATTTTATTGCAGAATAATTTAAGCCCTGCTTTTAATATTATTACCAATGTGTATTATGATAATATTGGAACTGAATTTTCTGAGCTTTCATACATTATAACAGGAACTGTAAACATAAGTAGCAGATGGTCTACATTTTTTGAAAACCAAACTATATTTCAGCAAAACCAAACCAACTCAAATTTAGGAACAGGTTTAGCTTTTTTATACAGTAGAAACCTACAAATAAATGCTTCTGGGCGATTTTTGTTTGAAGGAAAATCACAAGGTTTTTATGTTGGTTTTGGTGTTTCTTACAGAATTAACAAACATAAAGACAGCTTTATAGAAATTGATGACAATGGAAATGAAATAAAAGACTCTCCTATATCTAAATACAATAAAAAGCAAAACGGCTTTTTCAGCAGACTTTTTAGTATTTTTACAAAGCAAAAAAACGATAGAAAAAGAGTTAAAAGAAAAAGAAAAAATTAAAAACCCTCATCACAAATATGATTACCTTAAAAGAAGCAAAAACAAAAAGAGAACTTAAACGATTTGTTTTATTTCCTTTTTCTCTTTACAAAAAAAGTAAATATTGGGTTCCTCCAATTATTAAAGATGAAATCGCAAATTTTGATGCTAAAAAAAATCCTGTTTTTAAAAATGCAGATGCACGTTTCTTTTTAGCTTATAAAGGTAAAAAAATTGTAGGTAGAGTTATTGCTATTATAAATTGGTACGAAGTAAACAATCAAAACATAAAAAAAATGCGTTTTGGTTGGTTTGATGTTATTGATGATATTGAAGTAACAAAAGTTCTTTTAGATAAAGTAAATGAAATAGGTAAAGCCAATAATTTAGACTATATAGAAGGTCCTGTTGGTTTTAACAACCTCGATAAAACAGGTGTTTTAATTGATGGTTTTGATGAGCAAGGTACTATGATTACTTGGTACAATCATCCATATTATAAAGACCATTTAGAGCAACTAGGGTTTGTTAAAGAAAAAGAATATTTAGAAAATAAATTTAAATTTAAAAATGTTGATGCTGTTTATTACAACAGAATTAGCAATATCATAAAGAAAAGGTATAAACTTAAAAGTCTTGACTTTAAAAAAACAAAAGACATTATGCCTTATGTAGAAGAAATGTTCGAAGTTTTTAGCGCTTCATACTCAAAACTTTCTACGTTTGTGCCTATTTCAGAAGCTCAAATAGACTACTTTAAAAGAAAATACATTTCGTTTATCAATCCTGAATACATAAAATTTGTGATGGATAAAAACAACAAACTTATTGCTTTTGCTATTGTAATGCCATCTTTTTCAAATGCACTACAAAAAG
>CAXBAC010000032.1:0-12987 GCA_963973485.1 uncultured Polaribacter sp.
TTTACAAAAACAAGTAATAATGCCATAAACATTATTACAATTATAGCGTCTTTTGGTGTTATAGTTAGTTCGCTTGCTTTATTTATTATATTATCTGGTTTTTCTGGTTTACGAACGTTTAGTTATAGTTTGTTAGATGTATCAGATCCAGATATAAAAATCACTTCAGTAAAAGGAAAATCATTTTTTATTGATGATCATTTAAAGAATAGTATTAAAAATAACACTGCTATTAAAGCAAGTTCAAAAGTTATTGAAGAACGTGTTTTTTTAGAGTATAATGATAAAAATGAAATTGCTTACATAAAAGGTGTAGATGCAAATTTTACAAAAATAACTGGTATAGATGAATCAGTTTATATTGGTGATTGGTTAGATACAACATATACAAACACAGCAGTTATTGGTAGAGCAATTGCTATTAAATTGTCTTTAGGCATAAAAAGCTATGGAGAACCTTTATCTGTTATGGTTCCAAAACCTGGCACAGGTTTTATAAATCCCAATAATGCTTTTTATAAAACAGATGTTCAAATATTGGGCTTATATACAGGCACAGAAGATTTTGAGAGTAAATTTGTTTTTGTAACACTAGCACAAGCTAAAGATTTATTAAGGTTTAAAGAAAATCAAATAACAGCTTTAGAATTAAAGTTGGTTGATGCACAAAATGCAGAAACTGTTGCTCAAAACTTGCAAACACAATTAGGTGATACTTATAAGGTGCAAACCAAAGAGCAACTCAATGAAGTGTTTTATAAGGTAATAAATACTGAGAACTTTGTGTCGTATTTAATTTTTACATTAATCATTATTATAGCATTATTCAATGTAATTGGTGCTATTATTATGATGATTATTGATAAAAAAGATAATTTAAAAACACTTTTTAGTTTAGGAACTACAGTTAAAGAAATTAAAAGAATATTTGTATTTCAAGGTTTTCTACTTACTTTTTTTGGAATGCTAGTAGGTTTAGTTTTAGGTGTTATTTTGGTTTTTTTACAAGATGCTTTTGGCTTATTTATGATAACAGAAAGTTTAGCATACCCTATAGAATTTCAATTTTATAATTTACTAATTGTTATAGTTACCATTACAATTTTAGGCTATGTTGCAGCTAAAATTGCCAGTAGTAGAATTAGTAAAACTTTTATTGAAAAGTAAAACTCTAATAATAAATTCTATAGCTTTTTAGATTAACTAGCTAACATTTCCCAACAACATTTTTCCAAATTTAATTTCTATTTTATATATCAGATGTATTAGCAGGATTTTAATTAAGATAAAAATATCCTAAATATGGTTTATGTCATGTTTTTACTCCTAAAAAGCTATAATTTTGATAAACTAAAATTTACAAAAATGAAAACAAGTTTAAAATTATTCCTCTTTTTATGCACTTTTTTACTCATAAACTGTGGTGGAAAACAAGAAAAAGAAAGACCAGGATATGGTAAGCAAAAAGTAGTTGTCGATAATACACCTGCTTCAAAAAAAGTAGATTTAAATAACAAAGGTATTGGGCCAGTAAAAACTGTTTCTTTAGATGCTGAAATTAACCAAGAACTAGTAACAAAAGGTGCAAAAATTTATCAAAATATGTGTACTGCTTGTCATAAGGTAAATAAAAAATTTATAGGCCCTTCTCCAAAAGGAATTTTAGATAGAAGATCTCCAGAATGGGTTATGAATATGATATTAAACCCTGCTGAAATGGTTAAAAAAGATCTGTTAGCTAAGCAACTTTTAGTAGAATTTAATGGTTCACCTATGGCAAACCAAAATTTAACTCGAGATGAAGCTAGAGCAGTTTTAGAATATTTTAGAACACTAAATTAATATATTATGAAAACATTTTTAAACACCATTGTAATTGCTTTTTTATTCATGTTTCTTTCAAGCTGTGCTAAAGAAAATAGTAAAACTACATCAACAGAATCAACTTCAAAACAAGAAAAAACAGGACAAGCCTTTATTAAAGATGAAGGTGGTATACCAAATGCATTACAATTGGCTGTAAAATCTAAAGATCATACAACACTGGTGGCTGCAGTTAAAGCAGCAGGCGTAGAAAATGCTCTGGTAAACGTTGGACCCTTAACTGTATTTGCACCTAATAATGACGCTTTTGCAAAAATAGATGAGAATACTTTAAACGATTTATTAAAACCAGAAAACAAATCGAAACTAGCATACATCCTTACAAACCATGTTGCACCTAGTAATTATCCAATAGAAACTTTAAAAAAGAATGCCAAAAAGCAAAGAAAATTATACATGGCATCTGGTAAATATTTAAATGTTACAGAAAAAGATGGTGACTTATTTGTTAACGGCAATAAAATAATTGGAACAGTAAACGTAAGTAATGGGTGGGTTCATGTAGTAGAAAATGTAATACTACCCGAATAAATTTAATCAACTAAAAACTTTTATTATGAATACAATTAATAAATATATAGTAGGTATTGTTTCACTAGCCTTATTGGCGAGTTGTGGTAACAATACAAGTAATAATTCTGGAGCATTAAACTCTAGTAAAGCAGAAAAAGTATATGTAGCACCTGGAGAGCATGATGAGTATTATGGATTCTTTTCTGGAGGTTATAGTGGTAATTTAACAGTTTATGGTATACCAAGTGGTAGAATGTTAAAAGAAATTCCAGTTTTTTCTCAATTTCCAACATCAGGATATGGATATTCAGAAGAAACAAAACCAATGTTAAATACCTCTTTTGGTTTTGTTCCTTGGGGAGACTCACATCACCCAGATATTTCTCAAACAAATGGAGAATTAGATGGACGTTGGATTTTCATAAATGAAAACAATACTCCAAGAATTGCGAGAATTAGTTTAACAACTTTTGAAACTGAAGAAATTATTGAGTTACCAAACAGTGCAGGAAATCATGCTTCATCATTTGTAACAGAAAATACAGAATACATTGTTGCAGGTACGCGTTTTGCAGTTCCAAATCCTCAAAAAGATATGCCAATTAGCGAAATGAAAGGAAAGTTTAAAGGACCTCTTTCTTTTGTAAGTATTGCAGATGATGGACATATGAATTTAGAATTCCAACTAAATATGCCAGGTTTTAATTACGATTTGGCTCATCCAGGAAGAACTAAATCTCATGGTTGGTTCTTTTTTACGAGTTACAATACAGAAGAAGCAAATACTTTAATGGAGGTAAATGCATCTCAAAATGATAAAGATTATATAGCAGCAGTAAACTGGAAAAAAATTGCAGCCTATGTAAAAAATGGTGGAGGTACAAAAATGCCTGGAAAATATGCTCATAATATTTATGATGAAAAAACACATACAGCAACTTCAACCATGAAAGATGGTGTAATAACTGTAGATCCAAGAGAAATAGAAGGTGCAGTTTATTATATCCCTATTCCAAAATCTCCTCATGGCTGTGATGTAGACCCTTCAGGTGAATATATTATTGGTAGTGGAAAATTATCAACAGATTTAAGTGTGTATTCTTTTGATAAAATGATAACAGCTATTGAAAACAAAGATTTTGTAGGCGATGCTTATGGAATACCAGTATTAAGTTATGAAAACACGATTGCTGGTGTAGTAAAACAGCCAGGTTTAGGCCCTTTGCATACTGAGTTTGATGGTAAAGGAAATGCATATACTACATTTTTTATCTCTTCTGAAGTTGTAAAATGGAAACTAGGAACTTGGGAAATTTTAGATAGACAACCTACTTTTTATTCTGTGGGTCACTTAATGATTCCTGGAGGAAACTCGCGTAAACCATTTGGTAAATACATGGTTGCTTTAAATAAAATTACTAAAGATAGATATTTACCTACTGGCCCTGAGTTAGAGCATTCTGCTCAACTTTATGATATTTCTGGAGAAAAAATGGAGCTTCTTTTAGATTTTCCTACTCATGGTGAGCCACATTATGCAGCTGGTATTAGAGCAGATGTTATAAAAGAACAAAGTAAAAAGTATTATGAATTGTCAGAAAATGAACACCCATATGCTGCTAAAAGTGAAAGTGAAGCTAAGGTAACTAGAAATGGAAATGAAGTTCATATTAATATGACCATGATTCGTAGTCACTTTGCCCCAGATAATATAGAAGGGATTAAAGTTGGAGATAAGGTGTTTTTTCATATGACAAACTTAGAACAAGATTTTGATGTACCTCATGGTTTTACAGTTATTGGTGCAAATACCTCAGAAATTTTAGTAATGCCAGGACAGACTAAAACTATGGTTTGGGAACCTAAAAGAGAAGGAGTTTGGCCTTTTTATTGTACAGACTTCTGTTCTGCACTTCACCAAGAAATGCAAGGTTACATAAGAGTATCTGGTAAAAACTCTAATACCCCAATATCATATTCATTAGATGGTGAATAGTTAGTTTTAATATTTATAAATGGGCGAGAAATTATTTGCTCGCCCATTTTTTATGAATAAAAATGCAATACAAAATGAAATCAGCAAGTAAATTAATGATAGTTGGTGCTGCTCTTCTTTTAGGCTTATTCTTTTTTCCTTTATGGAGTATTAGTTTAGAAGCACCTCAATATCCTAATGGTATTGGCATGAATATCCATTTAGATGGATTACAAGGAAAAGAAAAACACGATTTACAAAATATAGATGGTTTAAACCATTATATAGGAATGAGTAAACTGCCTAAATCTCAAGATATGTGGGAGTTTAGTGTCTTTCCAAAAGTAATTGGTGGTATGGCTGTACTAGGTATATTTATTGGTTTCTTAGGCTTGTATAAAAATATTTCTCCAAAATGGTTTTTAGCTTGGCTTACTTTAATGGTTGTTTTAGGAGTACTTGGTATGTATGATTTTAACAATTGGATGACAGATTATGGTACCAATTTAGATCCAAAAGCCATAATGAAAATGACAGATGCAGATGGAAATCCTTTGAGTTATAAACCACCACTTTTTGGTACTAGAAAAATATTAAACTTTGTAGCACATTCTTATCCTCATATAGGAGCTTACATGATGGGCTTTGGAATGTTCCTCACGTTTTTAGCATACTTTTTCGGAATTAAAAAATACAAATATCAAAAATAACCAATATGAAAAATCAATTTCTCATCTTTTTACTAGTAATGGTATTAGGCTGTAACGCAAAACCAGAACCTATAAATTATACTCAAGATGCCTGTTATTTTTGTAAAATGACTATAGTAGATAGATTTCATGCAGCAGAAATAGTTACTAAAAAATCAAAAGTATATAAGTTTGATGCTATAGAATGTATGGTTAACTTTTTAAAAGATTTTGATAATTCTAATGTGGCGCTTTTCTTATCAAATAACTATCAAGAACCAGAAATATTAATAGATGCAACACAAGCTACTTTCTTAATTAGTAAAAATATTACTAGCCCAATGGGTGCTTTTTTATCAGCTTTTAAAAACCTAAATGAAGCTCAAAAGACTTTAGATGAAAAAGGAGGAAAACTTTACACTTGGTCAGAATTGTTAGATCATTTAAACTAAAAGATATGAAACAATTTACTCGATTTTTTATGGTGATTTCATGTTTACTAGCCATTAAAATAAACGCACAAGAAATTAAAACATGTGCACAATGCAATATGTTTATTAAAGATAAACTGCACATTGCAGTCGCAAAAAATAAGGGAAAAGTATTACAGTTTGATGCCATTGAATGTTTGGTGAATTATCTAAAACTAAAAGAGGAAAATTCTTTCAACTCTATAAAAGTTGCAGATTATAATTCAGGAAATTTAATAGATGCTGCATCTGCAACATACCTTAAGAGTGAAGCAATTCCGAGTCCAATGGGTGCAAATATTTCTGCTTTTAAGGATAAAAAAACGGCTGGAAATGTAAAATTAAAAAAAGGTGGAGAAGTTTTTAATTGGACAACATTAAAAGAAAAATTTGAAGATTCAAAATTTGGAGCTATTCTTCATAACCATTCAAGACCAGATGCACATGCACCAATTGGTGTTATGGGAGATCATTTACATACAAAAGGAAATTTTATGATTTCAGTAAGGTATATGAGTATGCTAATGGATGGGAATAAATCTGGAACTAAAAACATAGAAGATACAGTAATTTACAATACTTATATGGTTGCTCCTCAAGAGATGCAAATGAATTTGGTAATGTTAGGGGCTATGTATGCTCCATCAAACAATGTTACTTTACTATTGATGCAAAATTTTGTAAAAAACAACATGCAATTAACAGCAAGAATGATGATGAATGGCATGCCAATGTTAAGAGATTTCTCTACAGAAACCTCTGGTATTGGCGATTTAAAATTAGGAGCATTAATTAACATTTATAATAACCATAAATCTTCTTTTCATTTAAATTCTGGCATAAATATACCTATAGGAAGTATAAATTATAAAGATGATACGCCTATGATGAACAATGCAAAATTGCCCTATGCTATGCAATTAGGCAGTGGAACTTTTGATGTTACAGTTGGTGGAACTTACAAAGAAAATTATGAGAAATCATCACTAGGTTTACAATTTTTAAGTACTATAAGAACTGGAAAAAATAGTGAAGGGTATCGATTTGGAAATTTGCATCAACTTAATTTTTGGGCAGCATACACTTTTACACCTACTACTTCTTTTTCTGTTCGTTTGTTAGGAACAGTGCAAGATAAAATCAACGGAAAAGATTCTGAATTAAACCCATCTATGGTTACAACTGCAAATACTAACAACTATGGAGGTAATTTAATTAGTGGATTTTTAGGACTAAATATTGCTTTTGCAAAAGAATCTATTTTTAAAAATGTAAAATTAGGCATTGAAGCAGGAACACCAATTTATGAAGATTATAATGGCATACAAATGAACCAAAACTTATCTGTTCATCTTGGTGCCAAATACAGCCTTTAAACTTAAGATATGGTTAAAAAAATCTATTTCCTTTTTATACTTTTCTTCACAGCTACATTGTGTGCTCAAGAAATTACGGTTTGTAAAACTAATTGCGATTATAGCGTTATTCAATCAGCAATTGATAATGCTAAAAATGGAGATAGTATTTTAATAAAAAATGGTACTTATAATGAAGCTAATATTGTGATTTATAAAAAATCATTACACATTTCTGGTGAAGAAAATACCATTATAGATACACAAAATAAAGGATATGGTTTCTCTGTAGAAGCCACGGATATAATATTAAAAAACCTATTAATAAAAAATATAAAGGTTAGTTATACAAAAGAATACGCAGGTGTTTTGTTGTTTAAATCTTACGACTTTATTTTAGAAAATATTACTGTAGAGAAAGCTTTTTTTGGTTTTCTAATTCAGAAATCTAAAAACGGAATTATAGAAAACAACACTATTTCTGGAGTTGGTTTAGCAGAAGCAGATTCTGGAAATGCAATACACTTATGGCATTGTGAAAGTATTAAGGTGCTAAATAATCATGTGCAAAGAATGCGAGATGGTATTTACCTAGAGTTTGGAAATAGCAGTTACATTGCAAACAACACATCATTAAACAATATGCGTTATGGATTGCATTTTATGTTTTCTAACGATAACATTTACGAAGACAATATGTTTGATAATAATGGAGCAGGTGTGGCTGTAATGTTTTCTAAACGTATAAAAATGTATAGAAACGTTTTTAAAAAAAATTGGGGTACTGCATCTTATGGCATCCTTTTAAAAGAAATTAGTGATGCAGAATTAAAACACAATATTTTCGAAGACAATACTATTGGTGTAAATGCAGATGGTACAAACCGAATTAATTTTACCCAAAATACGTTTAAAAATAATGGATATGCTATAAAAGTGCATGGAGCTTGTTATAAAAACACTTATTCTAATAATAACTTTTTGTACAATTCATTCGATTTATCTTACTCAGGGAAACTAAATAATAATACGTTTCAAAATAATTATTGGAGTAGCTATACAGGTTATGATTTAGATAAAAATGGTATTGGAGATATTCCTTACAGACCTGTAAAACTGTTTTCTTATCTTACCAATAGAACTCCAGAAAGTATTGTATTATTAAGAAGTCTTTTTGTTGATATTATTGATTTTTCTGAAAAAGTATCACCAGTTTTTACGCCAAAAAATTTAATAGATCATAAACCCTTAATGAAAAAAGTAACATGGTAGAAATAACCAATTTATACAAAACCTTTAAAAAAAACAATGTTTTAAATGGTATAAATTTAAGTATCAAAGAAGGAGGGATTTTTGCTGTTTTAGGTCCTAATGGATCTGGAAAAACAACAATTATAAAATCTATTTTAGGCATGGTAATTCCAGATAGTGGTCAAATTAAAGTGTTTGATGCTGTTATAAAAAATGATGCCAACTATAGAAATAAAATTGATTATTTACCTCAAATTGCTAATTTTCCTAGTAATCTAAAAGTAATTGAGCTTATTAAAATGATAAAAGATTTAAGAGGCAACACAAATCAAGATGCATTTTTAATAGAAAAATTTAAACTAACACCGTTTTTAAATAAAAAACTAGGTACGTTATCTGGAGGTACAAAACAAAAAGTAAATCTTGTATTAACTTTTATGTTCGATAGCCCTATTATAATTTTAGACGAACCTACAACAGGCTTAGACCCAATTTCATTAATTCGTTTAAAAGATTTAATAAAAGCTGAAAAACAAAAAGGGAAAACGATACTTATTACATCACATATCATGAGTTTTGTAGAAGAGGTTTCAGACGAAATTGTATTTCTTTTAGAAGGTAAAATTTATTTTAAAGGCAGTATATCAGAATTAAAAATTAAAACGAATCAAGATGATTTCGAACACGCGATTGCATCTATATTAACAGAGAACAATGCTTAAAATTTTAAAATATAGTTTTTTCGATTTAATGAGAAGTAGCTGGAGCTACGTTTACTTTGCTTTCTACTTATTGTTAGGTATTGTATTACTTTTTTTGAACAACGATTTATCTAAAGGCGTAATAACCTTAATGAATGTTATTATTGTAATTGTACCACTAATTGGAACCGTTTTTGGGGTAATGTATTATTACAATTCTAAAGAGTTTACAGAGCTGTTATTAGCCCAACCATTACAGCGAAAATCTATTTTTTTAGGTCAATATTTAGGGGTAGCCTTGTCTTTATCATTAAGTTTAGTGTTGGGTTTAGGGTTGCCATTTGTTTTTTACGGATTATTTAAATCTTCGGCCATTTGGGATTTCTCATTGCTTTTAACTGTGGGTACATTTTTAACCTTCATTTTTACTGCATTAGCTTTTAATATTGCAATTTCTAACGAAAATAAAATAAAGGGTTTTGGCTATGCTATTTTACTTTGGTTGTTTTTAGCAATAATATACGATGGTTTATTTTTAATGAGCCTTATACTTTTTGAAGATTATCCTTTAGATAAACTGTCTTTATTTGGCACCATGTTAAACCCTATAGATTTATCTCGAACTCTAATTCTTTTAAAATTAGATATTTCTGCATTACTTGGTTACACAGGAGCTGTTTTTAAGGAATTTTTTGGAACAAGTTTGGGGTTAATTTTATCTTTTTTTATGCTGATAATTTGGGTGATTACTCCAATAGTAAGCATACTTTATAAAGCCAAAAGAAAAGATTTTTAATCGAGAACTTTAGATTATCATCTGTTTATAAAATTAGCAACTAAAGTAGGTAGTTATATTAAAAACTTACAACTAACGATTATTTCCAAAAAACATCTGTTTCACAATCTAAAAAAGGTGTTGGTTTATGAATGTGTTCAATTTTTTCTAATTCAGTTTTCGTGGCTATTTTTTGAAGTTCAGTAAACAAAATTCGTTCTTCAAATCTAATATGAGCAACTATTTTCTTTTCGATTTTGTGTAAATGATCTATAGAATATTCTTCTGTTAGTATTAAATCTTGTATTTCTTTATGATCTTGTAGCGCTTTTACTACAAGCTTATGTTCGTTGCCTAAAACTGTAAAAATATGCTTTTCCTCTATCTGAAAATGAGGAATTAAATGATGTTTATAAAACCAAACTACATAACTTTTAATACGTTCTATTGGTATTTTTTTGGTGATTCCTTTTCTAATTTTCCAACTTAATAAAAGTCCAAAATGATGTTCTCTACTCAAAGGTTGTAAGGCAACATGTCTTTTAAGTGGTTTACGATTCATTACTATTTTAATTTAAAATTGTGTACGAGAAAGATTCCAATTGCTACTGGTAAAAAGACGCTAGCAATAAAAAGAATTTCTCTGAAATTAGTAATTGGTGTTAGCTTAAAATAGTAAAAGTATCCTTGTAAAATAAGCAGAACTTCAGTAGTTATAAATCCTATTAAAAAACATATTAAACCAATAGTATTTGCTTTGGATGCTTGTAAAAACTTGCTCATAAACAAAAAAACAAAAATAAAACCAGTGATTACTCCAAGCATTAAAAAGTGAATAAATCCTATTATAAAATTTTGATGTATGTAAAAGTTTGTAGCTATTTCTGGAATTAGTAATACACTTTGTAATACGGTTTTTATCACATAACAAAAAAGAGTAAATACAAGTGTGTAAGTAATAATTTTAGGCTCATTTTCAAAACGAAAGCTCAAGTTGTTTTTTATGATTTTAAATAATATCAACAACGTTATTAGTTGGAATAAAATACCTAATCCATTGAACCATAAGAATATCTTATGCGGAATAAACCAATGTACAGGTAGTGCAAAAGTTAATATGGTAGCTAAAATTATTAAACATAAAAACCACTTAAATAATGGTGACTCTTTTATATTTAAGAAGTAAAATAATAGGGTTAATACTCCAATTAAAACCCAGCCATTAAATTGGAAGTGTAAAAAAAACTGAATAGCTATTTTATAAAATACAGAAACTTGACCTAATGTACTTACTATTGGGCCTAAACACCAAACACCTATTGTAGAAATCAGCATAAAAACCATAGCAGTTTTCAACAAGTAAACTACAGGTTTAGATGAAATATTTTGATGTTTCCAAATTAAAAACACAAAATAATAACTACAAAAAATATGTAAAGTAGAAAAAGCTATGGATATAGCAGCATATCCTTGAAAAGGAAAACTAAACATCATCCCTAAAACAGAAATTTCTGTAATCCAAAAAAGACGCTTAAAAACAAGAGTATTAGAATTTGTAAAATAATAATAAAAAAGAGTGTATAAAATCAAGTAAACCCAACCTAACATAGCAACATGAGAATGTGCGTGGGTTAAAAATCTATAGTTGATAGGTATCGTATCTATATTTGCATACCTTAAGGTTAAGCCCATCAATGCAGCTATAAAAAAATTGAGTAAACAAATAAGTACAAATTTCTTTGGCATAAACTTTCTTTCAGGTAAACTTAAGATATTCATCAAAAATCCCAGCGAATATTTTAAAATATATTGCTGAGATTTTTTTAGGGGATATTGTTTAAATTATAAATCTAGAGTGTTTGTGCTTCTAAGATTATCGCTTTTGGAAAAAGAATATTATTTTCTAAATGAATATGAAGATGTAAATCCTTCTCAAAATCTTGTAACATAGCAAAAGTTACTTTATAGGTATTGCAAGCATCAGAAGGAGGGGTGTAATCATTGGTTAACTTTGCAATTTCTCTAAAACGAGCACCTTCATTATCATGCTCTTTCATCATACCAGCAATAGGATTTTCTACAGTTTCAAATTGAGGAGAATTTACGAGATTACCTTCAATATTAGCTTTCACTAATTTTTTTACAAACGGAAAAAGAATCAATTCTTCTTTCTGATTGTGTTAATTCTCCAGCAGAAGCTGTAAACAGTTCATTTATTGTAACTAATTCTGGATGGCGTTCTCCATGTACTTTACATAACTTATTTAAAAATTGCTTTAACACTGGTATTTTTTCTGATACATACCTGTGATGTTTTTTTTCTATATAATCTATTAACAAATCTAAAGGCCAAGATTTATAATCTATAGTTTCGTTACGAGTTGTGTTAGTTACTTGTTCAAGTTCTAATAAAAGTGCATCACTATTTATAGCTTTTTTAGCACAAGCTTCTGTAATTGATCTATTTCCATTACAACAGAAATCAATTTTATATTTAGAAAAAACTGCAGCTGTTCTAAAATCTTCTGCAACCCATTCTCCTATTTGTTTTTTTACTTGTTTTTGAATTGTTTCCATAATTTTTTATTTAGGATGTTTTTGTCTTATTTTATTGTAAATTTTTTTATACTTTTAAAAATGATGAACCAGATTTTATATCTGTAACTAACTGTTCTAAAGAGGTATTTTCTAACATAGTTTTAAGTTCTGTTCTTACAATTTTAAACTTATCATGAACTGGGCAAGGATGATTTTCATCACAAGTATGTAAACCTAAACCACAACCGTTGTAAATTTTATCACCATCAATAGCTTTTACAATTTGTGCAAGTTTTACAGATTTTATTTTGTCTTTAGGTATCTCAAAACCACCTTGTGCACCTCTTATAGAAATTATAATATTTTGTCTTACTAGCGCTTGTAAAATTTTAGCAGTAAACGCTTGAGGCGAATCAATTTCTTCTGAAATTTGTTTAGGGTTTACGCGTTTGTTATCGGCTGAATTTACAGCAATAAATAAGGTCGCTTTTATTCCATACTCACAAGCTTTCGAAAACATAAACTATTTAATTTTTTGTAAAGATACAACTTTTTCTTAAATAGGATTATTTTATCTTAATTGATTTTATACAATGAGATTTGCTAATTTATTTGAAATTTAATTTTGTAGATAAGCTGAATTTTAGCTAAAATCAGGAATTAATACGTTCCCGAATTTATCTTCAACTTCATCAAAAGCTTTAAAAACATCTGCAGGATCATCTGAAGTTACCATTTTTAATCGGTATTCTTTAAAGTGTGGAATGCCTTTAAAATAGTTGGTGTAGTGTCTTCTAGTTTCAACAACACCTAAATGTTCTCCTTTCCAATCAATA
>CAXBAC010000033.1:0-12792 GCA_963973485.1 uncultured Polaribacter sp.
TGTAGATGTTGCTCCATTAACAAGATCTGCTAACTTTTACGAAGATGCAGATGGCTTACCTTTTAGTGATTATGATCCAGAATTGGCAAGAGAATTATTACAACAAGAAAAATTTGATGACTATATGGTTGTAAACTTAATTGGAGGTAAATCTTGGAAAATTGGTGATAAATTTATCAGTGTATTTGCAACAGTAAATAATTTATTTGGTGAAGAATACAAATCAGGTGGATTTGAGCAAGGAAGAAACGCAAACTTCAGACAATTAAGAGATGATAAAGCGCTAGATACTCCTGTTTTTGGAAACAAATATTGGTATGGTAGAGGTACAACGTACTTTTTAAATGTGAACTTAAGATTTTAATGATATAATTAATACAAAAAATGAAAACAAATAAAACAATCATTTTATTATTAGCTTTAGTAGCTAGTATTTCTTTTACCTCTTGTGTAGAAGATGGAGATTTTAGTGTGCCTCAAAGTTTAGGTACAGAAGAAAATGCAGCTGTAGAAACTATTAAAGCAGAATTAGCAGACCCAAATAGTGGATTAACAGAAATTTCTATTGCTAATTTAAAAGGTTTGGTTGTAAATGGCCAAGCAACACAAATTAGTTCAAATATCGTTGTAAAAGGATATGTAACTTCTTCAGACGATTCTGGAAACTTTTACAAAGAATTCTTTATTCAAGATAAACCAGAAAACCCTACTGCAGCAATAAAAATTGCTCTTGAGTTGGTTGATTCTTATAATAAATTTAATGTTGGTAGAGAAGTGTACGTAAGATTAAATGGTTTATATGTAGGTGAAGTTCGTTCTGGAGATGGTGTTGCTACAATTGGTGGTGATAAAAATGAAGATGGAGACGAAGTTGAAAACATGTCTTTAAATCAAGTAGAATCACAATTATTTAGAGCTGCAAATACAGAAAGTATTGTTCCTTTAGACGTTAAATTTTCTGAAATCAATAATGGTCATGTAGGGGTGTTTGTAAAAGTAAACAATGCACAGTTTCCTTCAAGTTTAGCAGGTAAAACATACGTTGACGCAAATGATAGATTCGATACTCAAAGAACGTTACAAAGTTGTGATGGTTTTGGTTTTACCAACTTTATATTAGAAACATCTGCATTTGCAAGTTTTAAATTTGCAACTTTACCAGAAGGTGGAGGAAGTATTTCTGCTGTAGTTTCTAAAACATTTAATGGTAGTGATTTAGTTTTAGCTTTAAATAGTGTTTCTCATGTAGATATGACAGGCGAAAGATGTACACCATTAAACATTAATGATTTTAATGTTATTGTAGAAGAAGATTTTGATTCAGGTGTAGATAATACTAATTTTAATTTTCCAAATTGGACAAACTTCGCAGAAGAAGGAAGTGAATTATGGACAGAGCAAGTGTTTAGTGGAAATGGTTATGCAGAGTTTAGTGGTTTTAGAACTGGAGATGATGTAAATATTGGTTGGTTAATTTCTCCTGGTATAGATATGGATGCTCAAACAAATGAATTCTTAAACTTTCAAGTAGCACAGCACCATTTAGATTCTGCAGATAACACTTTAGAAGTATTTGTTTCTACAGATTATGATGGTACTAATGTAACAGCAGCAACTTGGCAATCAGTTTCTGCAAATTTACCAGTAATGAGTGATTCTTGGTATGCATTTAAAGATTCTGGATTAGTAGATTTATCTGCTTACACAGGTACTTTATACGTTGGTTTTAAAGTAACAGGTTCTGGAAATGATGATACTTTAGATGGGGCATACATGATTGATGATTTTAAAGTATTGGCTCAATAAATACTTTTTTCAAATAAAACTAAAACCAGTAAAGTTTTCTTTACTGGTTTTTTTATTTTTACACTATGAACAAAATAGAACATATAGGCATAGCTGTAAAAGATCTTGAAAAATCTAATGCATTGTTTGCATCACTTTTTGGTGAACCTCATTATAAAATAGAAGAAGTACTTTCAGAAGGAGTTAAAACTTCTTTTTTTAAAACTGGGCCTAATAAAATAGAATTGTTAGAAGCAACAAACCCAGAGAGTGCAATTGCTAAATTTATTGATAAAAAAGGCGAAGGAATTCATCATATCGCTTTTGCAGTAGATGATATAGAAAGCGAAATAAAAAGACTACAAAAAGAAGGGTTTACAGTTTTAAACGAAACTCCAAAAAAAGGAGCAGATAATAAATTAGTAGCCTTTTTACATCCAAAAACTACAAATGGAGTTCTTATTGAATTGTGCCAAGAAATCAATTCGTTAAAATAGTGCTAACTGTTATCAACAACTGATTTCTAATTATTATCTTGCAACTGTTTTAAAACAACCAAAACCATGTCAGCAAAATTTGATTCTTATCAAAAAAGACGCCTGCAATCTTCTTACATATCTGTTGTAATTAGTATTGCTTTGGTCTTATTTATGGTAGGTGTTTTGAGCTTAATTGTTTTAAAATCCACAAAAGTTGCAAACCACGTAAAAGAAAAAGTAGCTATTACACTTTTTATAAAAGATAATGTAACTCAAAAACAAATAAAAACCTTTAGAGAATCTTTATTAGAAGAAGAGTTTACAAAAAAAGCAATTTATACAAGTAAGGCTCAGGCTGCAAAAAAATTTAGCGAAGAAATTGGCGAAGATTTTCTTGAGTTTTTAGGAGAAAATCCACTTAAAAACGGTATCGATATTTATTTGAAAGCAGCTTATGTAACTCCTGAAAAAGTAGCTGAGTTAGAAACTCGTTTTTCAAAAAATGCTTTTGTAGCAGATATTTCTTATGATAAACCGTTAATTAACCTACTTACAAAAAACATCAAACGAATAAGTTTTTGGTTGTTGGTTTTAAGTAGCTTTTTTGCTGTAGTAGCTATGATTTTGATCAACAGTTCTATTCGTTTGTCTATATACGCCAAACGTTTTAATATTAAAACCATGCAAATGGTAGGTGCAACAAAAGGCTTTATAAGAAAACCGTTTATTTACAGAAGTATTAAATTGGGTATGTTTGGTGCTTTTATTGCGTTAATGGGTTTAGCAGTTGTTGTATATTATTTAGATAAATTTTTACCGAGTTTAAGTTTTCTACAAGATTATATCACTTTAGGTTATATTGCTGGTATTGTAATTTTATCTTCTTTTATTATTACATGGATTAGTACATTTTTTGCAACCCAACGTTTTTTAAATTTACGAACAGACGAATTATATTATTAGATTATGAAAAATAGCAATCAACAAAAACAAGAATTTTTATTTGGTAAAAGAAACTACATTATAATGTTAGTAGGTATTGTTTTTATCACAGTTGGTTTTATTTTTATGTCTGGTGGAGGCAGTGATGACCCAACAGTTTTTAATGAAGAAATTTACAATTGGCAAAGAATTCGTTTGGCACCAACTCTAGTTATTATTGGTTTAGCTATAGAAATTTATGCAATTTTAGCAGATCCAAAAAAATAACAGATGAGTGTTTTAGAGGCAATAGTTCTTGGTATAATTCAAGGTTTAACTGAGTTTTTACCTGTTTCATCTAGTGGTCATTTAGAATTAGCAAAAGTTATTCTAGGAGATACATCTGTGCCAGAAGAAAGTTTAACCTTTACAGTAGTTTTGCATTTTGCAACAGCTTTAAGTACGCTTTTAATTTTTAGAAAAGAAGTAGCAGAAATTTTAAAAGGATTCTTTCAATTTAAATGGAATGATGAGTTAAAGTTTTCACTTAAAATAATCATATCTATGATACCTGCAGTTTTAGTAGGGTTACTTTTCGAAAAGCAATTAGAATCTTTTTTTGGAGGTAAAATCCTATTAGTTGGCTGTATGCTTTTACTAACATCATTATTGCTCTTATTAGCAGATAAGGCTAAAAATACTAATAAAGAAGTTTCTTTTGTAAACGCTGTAATTATAGGAGTTTCTCAAGCAATAGCTATGTTACCAGGTATTTCTAGATCTGGAGCTACAATTTCTACCTCTGTTTTATTAGGAATCGATAGAACACGAGCAGCACGTTTTTCTTTTTTAATGGTAGTTCCTTTAATTTTTGGAAAAATTGGTAAAGATGTTTTAAGTGGCGATTTAAACTTTCAATCTTCAGAAATGTTACCTATTTCAGCAGGTTTTATTGCCGCTTTTTTAGCTGGTGTTTTTGCTTGTAAATGGATGATTGCATTGGTTAAAAAAAGCAAATTATCATACTTTTCTTTGTATTGTGCTATTGTAGGAGTTATTGCAATTGTTTATGCACTTTTAAATTAAATATACCTTGAGAACCGAAGAAGATTTTAAAAACGGTGAAGTTTTACTGATTGATAAACCTCTAGAATGGACTTCTTTTCAAGCCGTTAATAAATTACGTTGGCACATTAAGCAACGTTTTAAACTAAAGAAAATAAAAGTAGGTCATGCAGGTACTTTAGATCCTTTAGCAACAGGTTTATTAATAATTTGTACAGGTAAACAAACCAAAGAAATAAACACTTATCAAGGTCAAATTAAAGAATATACAGGTACTTTTACAGTTGGTGCAACAACACCTAGTTACGATCTAGAAACAGAAGTTAATGAAACGTTTTCTACAGATCACATAACTGATGCGTTACTAAAAGAAACTACAAAACAATTTATTGGTGATATTCAGCAAAAACCGCCTATTTTTTCAGCTATAAAAAAAGATGGAAAACGTTTGTATGAATTGGCTAGAAAAGGAGAAACTACAGAGATTAAAGCGAGAACTGTAACTATTTCTGAATTTGAAATTACAAATATAAACCTACCAAAAGTAGATTTTAGAGTAGTTTGTAGTAAAGGAACTTACATTCGTTCTTTAGCTTACGATTTTGGAAAAGCATTAAACTCAGGAGCTCATTTGTCTGTTTTAAGACGTACTAAAATTGGTGATTTTTCTGTTGAAAATGCAGAGTCTATTGAAGGTTTTATTAAAACACTGCAAGAAGAATAGCTTATCTATCTTTTATTTCTTTAAAATCTAAAGAAGCTTTTATTTTAGATTTAGAATTTGAATCTAAATACAATTCTTGATCTTTTAAAAGTTTTATTTTTTTTATTTCCCCTTTTAAAATGGGTATTGTTTTTAATATTTTTCCTTTAAGTTGTATACGAATACTAAATTTTTTAGTACCTATATTTTTTACAATGGCATAACAATCTTGCCCATAAAAAGGGTTTTTAGCTCCATCTTGTCCTTCACCTTTACCAGTCATTAGCATACTTTGTGAAGCTTTAAGTTCAAAATTATTGTCTTGCGAAAAAAGTGTTACAGGAAAAAATAATAATGCAAAAAGTAAAAGTATTAAGTTGTTTTTCATGATTATAGATATATAGCACTAATTTAGTGATTTTTTAAACTTCTAATTTTAAGCAGGGCTTTTAATTGAAACTTGTACTTATACTATTCCAACTTTTTTTATTAAAAAATGTTTAAATCTAATTATTTTACTGAGTTCATTTTTAATTTTTCTAAAAATGTATTTAATTTAATAAGTGAATCTTTTGCAATAAGCTGCGTATTGATATTAATTTCTTTATCAGCAGTTATTATTTTATAATCTCCTGCAAATTTTTTTATAGACTGTACATCCTTTATATAGACTTTCTTCCTAAAACCATAAAGCGCATTCATTTTAATCATACTTTCATCAATAATAAGATATTGAAATTTTAAATCATAGAGATAATTACCAATATATAATACACCAATTACTAAATAACCATAATCGAGCCAATATAGGTTTTTGCTTTGCATCAAATTGAATATGCCTAGTAAACTCCAAACCAACCCTAAAATTAAATTAGCAAGTAATTTTTTCTTCTTAAACTCAATTTTTATATTAGTTTTCAATTAACCTGAATATTTTTTCTTAAAAATAGAATAAAAATTTGTGTAAATATTAAAAATGCTAAGAAACACTTTTAAAAGTATTCCTTAGCATTTTTTATTTTATAAGATCTAAAGGGATTTTTTACCCTAAATAATAACGTAAAACTTCTGTTCTAGATTTGTTTTGTAAACGTCTTATGGCTCTTTGTTTTACTTGTCTTACGCGTTCTCTGGTTAAATCGAATGTTTCACCAATTTCAGACAAACTTGCTGGAGTATGATTACCCAAACCAAAAAACATTTTAATAACTTTTGCTTCTTTATGAGAAAGTGTTTCTAAAGCCCTATCAATCTCTATATCTAAAGATTGTTTCATTAAATTTTTATCTGGTTTTGGAGATTCACCAGATTTAATCACATTGTATAAATTAGAATCTTCACCCTCTCTAAAAGGTGCATCCATAGAAACGTGTCTACCAGAATTTTTCATAGATTGTGCAACGCTTCTTACAGTTGTGTCTAATTCGTTAGCAATTTCTACGTAAGTAGGTATTCTTTCGTTTCTTTGCTCTAATTTTGAGTATACTTTGTTAATTTTACTAATACTACCAATCTTATTTAAAGGCAAACGAACAATTCTAGATTGTTCAGCTAAAGATTGCATAATAGATTGTCTAATCCACCAAACAGCATAAGAGATAAACTTAAAACCTCTTGTTTCATCGAAACGTTTGGCAGCTTTTACCAAACCTAAATTACCTTCATTTATTAAATCTGATAATTTTAAACCTTGATTTTGATATTGTTTAGCTACAGAAACAACAAATCGTAAATTTGCTTTCACCAATTTATCTAAAGCACGTTGATCTCCTTCTCTAATTTTAACGGCTAATTCTACTTCTTCATCAGCTGTAATTAGTTCAATTTTTCCAATTTCTTGAAAATATTTTTCTAAGGATTTCGTGTCTCTGTTGGTTACTTGCTTTACAATTTTTAGTTGTCTCATATATGTAGATGGGTTTTAATAGGTTTATATAAATAAATTACAGTCATTACAATCTTTTACCTCACCATAATACGTTTCTCTGTACTTGTGTAGTGTTTTTACAGGAAACCCTAAGATGTGCTTCTTAATGTAAATAACTTTAGAGTTAAGAATACCCATGGCAGATGAGTAGTATTTTTCGTGTTTTGTTGTTCTTTTAATTCTGATGATTTTCATAATAATAATTTTTAGAACACAAATTTGTGTTCTTAAGTGGTAAATAAAGTATGTTCTTTTATTAAATAGCAGAGTTTGCTAGAAGGCTGAAAAAATAAGAGTATTGTTTTTGTGCTGAATGAAATCAACACATTTTTGAATTCTATAAAATACAATTTTTTTCATAGATTACAAAATTACGAAAAATAAGTTGTTTTTGCTAAAAAAACACGATTTATTATTCATTTTCATTGAAAAACGATTAAAAATGCGTATTTTTTATACTTTTTTAAAAGCGTTAAGATTCGTTTTATTTGCGTTAAAGCTATTTTTAAAACAGCTTTATTTTTGTGAAGAATACAAATACAATTAAGATGATGATATTAAGAAAAACAATAACAATTGCACTGCTAGTCTTTGTTATAGCAGCATGTAACACAGAGAAAGCGAAAGAATATAATATAGATTTAAATGATGGTACAACTGTAGTTTACAATTCTAAAGATGAAGCAGCAATTACAATAAACGATTGGACAGAATTCAATCAAATAAATAATACCTTAAACAATTTGGAAGAGGTTGATTATGTGGTTCCTATGGAACGTTTAGAGAGTTTAAATTCAGCCATCATCAATTTAGCAAATTCTGTACCTTCATCTTTAAAAACAGAAGAGGTATTAGAAGATATTGCAGATATTCAGGAAGAATTTACAAAATTAATCAACGAAAAATATGAGCCTCTAGATAACGTAAAACAAAATATAGAAGAATTGGTAGAGAAGTTTTACGATTTACGAGAAGAGTTAAATGAAATTGTTGAAGCTTACATAGCAAAATAAAAAAAAGGGAAGTTTTTAAACTTCCCTTTTTTTTGATTAAAACCTTAGAGTTGCCCCTATTAAAAAGTTCCTGGTTGCTTGTGGATAATACCCTGCACCATCTACTGTGGTTACTACTCCAGGTACAGAATAGTCATCATCAAAAGTGTAATAATAACCCCTGTCTACATATTCTGTATTAAAAATATTATTCACTAAAGCTGTTAATGTTATCGATTTAAAAATTTTCTTAGGATTAATTTGATAAACAATATTTAAATCGCTTGTAAAATATGAGTCTAATACATCATTATCCGAAATTGCACTACTAAAGTTACTCATAAATTGCTCTCCTACATATTTTGATAAAAAGCTAATTTGTAAATTATTTGAAGCATTGTAAATAAACATGTTACCAACAATTACATCAGGAGAAAAAGAGATATCTGTATTTCCTAAAGGAGTTGGAGTTGTATTACCATCTCTTGTAATAAAAAAGTCTCTATTTTTATTTGAACTAAAAGCAGCATTAGGTTTTATAGAAAACTTATTAGACAGTGTAATATCTGCATCAATTTCTAAACCTAATCTATAACTACTTCCAGAAGTAGCTCTAATAGGTTGCCCAACATCATCTAAAGCACCAGTTAAAACTAACTGATTTTTATAATCCATATAATAAATGTTGGTATTTAATTTAACATTATCTGTTTTTAAACGCCAACCTAATTCTAAATCATTTAATGATTCTGGAGTTGAAACTCCATTTTCAAAATCGTTTCTATTTGGCTCTCTATTAGCAACAGCAAATGAAGTATATAGATTGTTATTTTGATTTAATCTATACGTAAAACCAAACTTTGGATTGAAGAAATTGAAGTTTTCATCTACATTAATTGGTACAATATCGCTTGTAATTCCTTGAGTTTGATAAGAAATAAAACGCCCTTGTAAATCTACATAACCAGATAGTTTTTCAGTAATATCAAAATTAGCCTTTGCAAAAAGAGAGAAATCGTTTTTAGTTGCATCAGAAAAGTAATAACGATCTCTAATATTTGTATTTGGTGCTAAATCTTCTCCCCAAATTACTTCTCCAAAATGATCTCCTGTATAATTAGAATACGAGATTCCTGTAATTAAGTTTAGTTTATCTGTCTTGTAATTGGTGTTAAAGTTAACCACATAAAAATCGTTATCTAACCAACGTCTTACAATAACATCAGAACCATCTTCTATTAAGTTATTAAAATCTGCAGCATCTTCCTCTTCTTTAAATTGCTCAAAAAAACCAGATCCTTTTGTGTAGTTTAGTCCTAAAGTTGTAGACCAATTGTCATTCAATTGCTCATTCCAATGCAATTGATAATGATTTTGAATGTAATCATCTACTTCATTATCATAAGTATAAGGATTTTGTTTTCTATCAGCAGCTAATTCATCAGCAGTTAACCCAAACCATGATTGGTATGTTCTTTCTTTACCACCAAAAGTTATGGCTTTAATAAGTGTATTTTCATCTGTATAACTCCCTTGTAAATAGTATGATTTTAAATCAGCAAAAGCTCTATCTACATAACCATCTGAATAAATATTAGAAAAACGACCTGCAATTTCTATTTGATCGTTAATTTTTCCAGTACTAAATTTTACAGTATGCTTTCTAGTGTTAAAAGAACCAAAAGAGTTTGAAATTTCTCCAAAAGCTTCTTCAGAAACAGCATCTGTTAAAATATTTAAACTTGCTCCAAAAGCTCCTGAACCATTGGTAGAAGTTCCAACACCTCTTTGTAATTGTAAGTTTTGAGTAGAAGAGGCAAAATCTCCTAAATTTACCCAAAATGTACCATGACTTTCAGCATCGTTATAAGGAATACCATTTACAGTTACGTTAATACGTTCTCCATTAGAACCACGTACACTCATATAAGTATAACCAACTCCTGCACCAGCATCTGATGAAGAAACTACAGAAGGCAAATAATTTAATAGAATAGGAATGTCTTGTCCTAAATTACGTTTTGCAATTTCTTTTTTAGATAAGTTAGAAAAGGTAACAGGAATATCTGCATTTACCCTAACTGCGTTTACTAAAACTTCTTCTAATAAAGTTTCATTGGCAGATAACTTAAAATTAATACTTGTGTTTTTAGTTATTGAAACACTTTTTGATTCGGTTTTAAAACCCAGATAAGATACTCTAATTGTGTAGTTTCCTTTTTTTAGGTTCATAGCAAAATCCCCACCAAAATTAGTTGTTGTTCCTTGTTTTGTTTCAGTAACAACTACACTAGCATTTACTAAAGGTTCATTGTTGTTGTCTACTAC
Source organism: uncultured Polaribacter sp. (assembly GCA_963973485.1). Lineage (GTDB taxonomy): Bacteria > Bacteroidota > Bacteroidia > Flavobacteriales > Flavobacteriaceae > Polaribacter. The sequence continues at coordinate 10,201 of CAXBAC010000033.1, forward strand.
TTTACCAGAAAGTGTAAACTGTTGGGCGTTTGCAAGTATACTTGCAAACAAGAATAAAAAAATGGATATTTTTTTCATTTTAAAAAATTTAAAACGAATAAAAAGAGGTAATTATTCTTGTGATTAATATTGAATAATTAAATGTTTGTCATTTAAGAAATGACTTTGTTAAACTTCCCTAAACAGCATTACCTGTTCTAGGTTCATTGGGTATGATCTCAGCCGATTTTCAATAAACAATTAAAAGCTAAAACATCACTTTTTTTGTTGTTGATAACAGCACCCCTTTACGAGAACAGTGCAAAATTAAGTTGGAAAATTTTAATGAGAAACAAAAAAGGTGTTTTTTTTTAATGCATATCAATCAACTAAAAATGGATATGAGTTCAAGTAAGCAAGCCCTAATTTATAATTTTGTTGAAAAGACTTACTTCATGACAAATTACAGTATAAAAAAAATATCCTCTAAAACACTTTTTACAACTTTAGCACTTTTTTGTGTGCTTCTAACAAATGCTCAAGAGAAAAAAGAGAGTGGATTAGATAAGTTTGTAGAGTATTTTACTTTTTATCCAAATAAAGAAAAGGTAGCAAAAGATTCTAGTTTGTATTTATCTAAAATAATTACAGCACCTATTATTAGTTACTCACCACAAACGAGTTTAGGTTTTGGAGTGGGAGCTAAATACTTATTTAAGTTTAAAGGTAGTGGAGATGAAACAAGAACATCTAATATGCCTGTTTCATTTTTGTACACTTTAAATAATCAATTTTTTATTTTTTCGGGATTTGAGATTTTTACAAATCAAGAAAAATGGGTAATTTCTGGTAATATACGTTTTCAAAATTATCCAAGATATTTTTATGGAATAGGAAGAAATACCCCAGAAACTAACGAAGAAATTTACGACACATTTCAATTTTTGATAGAGCCCATTCTTTTAAAAAGGGTATTTACACGTTATTTATTTGTAGGTGGTGGTTTTAGATACAATAAAATTTACGATACGAATGTAAAATATAATGGTTTACTTGACACTAATAGACCTCAAGGTTTTGATGGTTCTACATCTACAGGTTTAGAATTAGCTTTACTTTATGATAGCAGAGATAATATTTTAAACGCGTCTAAAGGTTGGTATTTTGAGTTTACCAGAGGTTTTTATGATACTTCTTTAGGAGGTACACAAAATTTCGATCTAACAAGATTCGATTTAAGACACTATATAAAAATTTCTCAAAAGAATGATGATGTTATTGCATTTCAGGCTATTGGACATTTTGCAAATGGAGATGTACCCTTATCTGAACTTGCACTTTTTGGAAATGATAAAATAATGAGAGGATATTTAAAGGGTAGGTTTATTGAAGAAAATATGTTAGCAGCACAAGTAGAATACAGAAAAACGTTTAAAGACAGCAGATTTGGATTAGTAGCTTTTTTAGGAGCAGGAGATGTTTTTAATACTTCAAAAGAATTAAGTTTAAGCGATTTAAAATTAAATTACGGAGTTGGGCTTCGTTTTATGTTAGATAAAAAAGAGAAATTGAATTTAAGGTTTGATTTTGGTTCAGGTAATGAAACTGATGGAAACTTATATATAAATATTGCAGAAGCTTTTTAAGCTAGTCAATTCTAGGTTTTTTACGAAGCGCTTTTTTTAAAGAGTTTCTCTTGTTCTTCTCAGCATTTTTTAAAACTGAAGATCTACTAGGTTTAGTGGGTCTTCTTTTTTTTGGCCTTATTAAATTGCTTTTAAGTAAACTTAAAAAACGCTTAATTGCCAATTCTTTGTTTTTGTGTTGAGAGCGAGTTTCTTCGCAAAATAAAATTAACTGATTTTCCTTTGTTAATTTAGAAGCTAGCTTTTCTTTTAGTAGTGTTTTTTCATTAACAGATAAAGATTGCGAGTTTTCTAAATCGAAAGTGAGTTCTATTTTAGAAGATGTTTTATTTACATGTTGACCTCCTGCACCAGAACTTCTAATGGCTTTAAAACTTAATTCTTTTGTGATATTTTCTCTGTTCATTAATTAAGAATCGAAATGAGTTTCTATATCATTATTTTCATGTAAACTGTAAGCCAGGATCTTGTAAAGTGTTTGAAAATGAGTGTAAACCATCTTTTTTAGCAATAATTTTATCTATAGTTTTAATAGCTTTTTTAAAGCGTACCTCTTTATTGCCTTTTAAAGTAATGTAGTTACAATTGTGTTTTTTTAAAGCATTTTCAAAAGCAGTAAACATCTCTAAACGTTGTTCTGGTCTATCTCTCAAGTCATCTTCTTCCCAAGGTGTATCTATATAAGTTAAAAGATACAAATCATAAGAATTTTCATTTGCTGCTTTGTCTAAATCTTCATCTACAAAACCTCCATAATATTCTTCTGAGTATACTTTGGTTTCCAATAAATCTGTATCGCAAATTAAAACTTTATCAGCTTTTTTAGCCAACTTATTTTCTAACTTCATTTGCCCAATTGCTATAGGAATTAAATCAACAGCTTCACAAGTTTTACGCTCATTATTCCATTTTTTTTGTAAATATTCACGTGCAAATTCGGGTGCCCAAACTGTATTATAATGCCTAG
>CAXBAC010000034.1:0-12784 GCA_963973485.1 uncultured Polaribacter sp.
GATCTTGAAAAACATAGATTACAAACAGAAGCTGAAACAAAATTAGAGCCAGCAAAATCTATTTTACAGACTCAATACAAATTGATGAGTAAACGTTTATGGTATATTATTACTTGGCCTTCTGCAATTTTAGCAAGTTTTTTTGCAATTTGGATGCTTTATAAAAATCCATATTATTTGTCAGAACCATGGATGTTGGTAAAACTAGCTTTTGTTTTTGGTCTATATTTTTATCACGGTTTTTGTCAGAACATTTACAGTAAACTACAAAATGACATTGTAAAATATTCAGCTTTTAAACTACGAATTTTCAATGAGGTTGCTACAATCATATTATTTGCAATTGTGTTTTTAGTTACCGTTAAAAGTGCCATAAATTGGATTTGGGGTGTTGTAGGTATTATACTATTTGGAGTTCTACTAATGCTAAGTATTAAGCTTTATAAAAAAATTAAAGAAAAAAAATCTTGGGATAAAGCTGAAAAAGAAACTTTAAAAGAAAAGTGAAATAATTTATAAAAATTGGAAAAAGAAAATACTCAAGAGGATAAAGATATCATTCGTAAAAATGAAGAATTACTAGCTCTCAATAGAAGTCTAGTATCACAAAATAAAGAGCTGAAACAATTCGCTTATTTAGCAACACACGACTTACAGCAACCCTTAAACAATATTATATCTTTTTTAAGTTTACTCGAAGAAAATAAAAATAATCTTGATGATTTAGGAAAAACTAGTGTAGATGTTATAAAAAAATCTACATATAAAATGAAACGCTTGATAAATTCTTTATTGGAATTATCTTTAATTGGAAATGACAAACATGATGAACTTATAAGCGTTGATGAAATATTAAAAAATGTTTTGGAAAAGTTATCTGATAAAATATTAGTTTCAAATGCTAAAGTTAATATTAATGTTGATTCACATCAATTTAAAGGTAGTAAAAATGTAATTTATTTACTTTTCTTAAACTTAATTGAAAATGCTTTAAATTTTTCTAGAAAAGGTATACATCCTGAAATTCACATAAACTCTAAAAAAGAAACCAGTCATTACGAGTACAGCATAACAGATAATGGTATTGGTATAGATGAAAAATATTTTGATGAAATTTTTAAAATATTTTACACTATCGAAAATAAAGATGAATCTAAAGGAGTTGGTATTGGACTACCTCAATGTAAAAAAATTCTGCAGTTATATAATTGTAAAATCTGGTTAGAATCTACCATAAATCAAGGTACTAAAGTCTATTTTACACTACCTAACAGCTAATTTAGGATATTAAAAATTAGTTAATAAAAAGTCTGATAAAATTTCTTTTGTTAAAGGTTTATTCAGAAATTTAATTATGTTTTTATTTGCTTTTATTTTCTCTTTTTCCTCAGGAATTAATGAGGTAGATAAAACAACTATTTGAGGTTTATATTTTTTGAATTCTTCTGTTTTAGTAAAAAGTTCTACAAATCTAAAACCATCCATAACTGGCATATTTAAATCTACAAAAATAAGTTCTGGAGGCAAAAATTTATATTTTTCACCCACATATTCTTCTTTATTTAATAAATAGTTTAATGCTTGCTTTCCGTTTTTAGCAAAAGTTATATTTTCAGCTATTTGTAATCTTTCTATTACAATTTGATGAAATCTACTTGTAGAATAATCATCATCAATTAAAAAAATATTTTTTAAAGTTTTCAAAACGTTTTATTTATTTTTAAAATAAAGCGTAAACGTTGCTCCTTTACCAAGTTCACTATCAACTTTAATGTTACCCCCAGTTTTTTCTAAAAGCTTTTTTATTAGATAAAGTGCTAGACCACTACCTTCTATATGATCAACAGCCCTTTTAAATAAGCCAAATACATTTTCTTTATGCTCATTTAAATCTATTCCAATACCATTATCTTTTATAGAAATACAGTCAAAACCTTGTATTTTAAAAGATTTTACATCTATAACTAAATCTCTTTTTAAAGACCTGTATTTAATAGAATTGTTAATTAAATTATCTAGTATACTAGAAAAATGCATTGTAGAGAAATATACTTCTTTACATTCACTAAAATTATGATTAATGGTAATGTCGTGTTTTATAATTTCTTCGTTAAATTTTGATTTAGTTTCAAGAAAGTAATGTTCTATTCTTATATCAACTAAATCATTTAAAACTTGTGTTCTTGCTTTTGCTACAGAAAACAAATTAGATAATATAGAATTGGCGTTATTAACATTATCTTCTATCCAATCTATAGCCTCCAAAGAATCTTTGTTTGTAATACTTTTATCTTCTTTTAAGAGAGATAAATAAGAGCTTATGTTATTAATAGGCGCTTTTATATCATGTGTACTTACATAAGTTAAATCTTCTAAATCAGACATCATGTTTTTTAACTGAGTAACGTCTGTAGCAACTCCAATATGCTTTACCCTTTCTGACCCTTCAATTCTTTCAAAGATGGTATCTTGTGATAAAAACCAACGATAATCTCCATTTTTATGTCTAAGTCTATATTCAAAATCTAAAATTTCACCTTCTTTAGAATGATTCATTTTCTCAAAATGCGAAGTCATATCTTCTAAATCTTTTGGATGCATTATGGTAGGTATCATATCTGTACCAAGTTCAGTGATTTCGTCTGAAGTATATCCTAATTGTATAAAAACATCTTTATTTGCGTACTCAGTAATTCTTGTTTCTTGATTAAAAATATACAATATATTAGGTATTACATCCAGAATTTTTTGAAGAAATTTATTTTTAGAATCCATTGCATTTTCAAGAACTTTAAGGGGTGTTATATCTACAAAAGATATCACTACACCTTCAATTTCTTTAGAAGAATTTAAAAATGGATTTACTCTTTTTAAAAACCATGTATTATTTTCGTGTACAATTTCTTTTTCAAAAGATTTACCAGTTTTCAAGACTTCTTTTAGAGAATCTATAAAAACATCTCCTTTTTCACCAAAAGAGGTGTTAAAGTGAAAAATAGAGCGCCCAATATCTGTTTCTATAATATTAAAAAACATTTTAACTGAAGGTGTAAATTTTCTAATATTTAAGTCGTTATCTAAAAATATTGTACCAATATGAGTACTCTCAATTAAGTTTTCTAAATCTGAATTAATAGAGGCTACTTCTTCCATTTTTTCTTGATACTCAGAATTTACAGTATGTAATTCTTCGTTAAGACTCTGTAGTTCTTCATTAGTACTTTGTAATTCTTCATTAGAAGATAATAGTTCTTCATTAGTAGCTTGAAGTTCTTCGTTAGAAGTTTCTACTTGCTCAACCATAGACTGCAAGTTCAGCTTTGTATCCTTTAGTTCTTGTTCTAAAAAAGTTATTTTTTCTTTGTCTAATTCTATTAAACTAGGATTTTTTTCAATTAAAGCTTTATCGTTGTCTACATTTTCTTTTTCTGAAAAACTTTCATAATCTAAAAAAAGAATTAAATAAATGTTATCTGCATCTAAAGAAGACGTTTTAATAGGATTTACTACTAAAGTTATTCTTTCGTGTTTATCATTATTATTATCAGATATTAAAATATCCTTATAAACAACCTTTTTCATTTCTTTTTCAGCTTTTCTAATTGCTGTACTTAGAGCAAGAGCAATAGGCTGAGAAAGCATTTTTAAAATATTAAAAGATCTTAACTTCTTTTTTGGAAACTGAAAAAAATTTCTAAAATTACCATCTGCAGTTAATAATTCAAAATCCTTATCTACATACGCGCTAGCTGCATTAAACTCTTCTAACAACGTTTCAGATAACGTTTCTGTAAGGAGTTTATCTTGCAAAGATTGAATTTGTTGTTTTTCTTTTACAATTTTTTGTGATGATGAAAATGAGTTATTAAAATACCCTAAATGCATTGTATTGGTTGGTATAGTATTTTCGAAAACCCTCCATTTTCTAGATAGTACTTTTAATGATGAAGAAAACCCTCCAATCGATTCACTAGGTCCTAAAAATAAAAACTTATTTGGTTTAAGTGAATAATGAAAAGAGCTTATAATTTTTTGTTGTAATTCTGATCTTAGATATATTAATACATTTCTACATGTAATTAAGTCCATTTTTGTTAAAGGAGGGTCTTGAGCTACATTGTGTTCAGAAAAAATAATCATTTTACGTATTAATGGAGAAACGATATATAAATCATCTTTTCTTTTAAAATACTTGTTTAAAAAAACAGGTGAAACATCTGCAACAATACTTTGTGTAAAAGTTCCTTTTTTTGCTTTTATTATGGCTTCTTTATCTAAATCTGTTGCAAATATTTTAACATCAATATTTAAATCATTATTATCTATATATTCTCTTATAAGTATTGCTAAAGAATAGGCTTCTTCTCCAGAAGAACATCCAACAGACCATATTTTTATTTTATCATCTTGTTCTTTATCTTTAAATAACTTAGGGATAAGTTTCGTTTCAATATAATTAAAAGCTTCAGTATCTCTAAAGAATTTTGTAACGCCAATTAAAAATTCTTTGTATAAAGTTTCTAATTCGTTTTCATTATCGATAACATAATTCAAATATTCTCTTATTGTTAGAGCTTTATTTACACTCATTCTTCTTTCTACCCTTCTAATTAAGGTTGGTAATTTGTAGTCAGAAAAATCTATATTGGTTTTTTTAAAGACTAAAGAAATTAATTTATCAAAATCTTGTTTAAAAACAGAATCTTCGTTATTGTTATAATCACTTAGCGTTTTTGGATGTTTAATAAAATTTACCAACTCAGGTGAAATTTGAGAAACTGGCAGTATATAATCTACCAAATCTGTTGCTATAGCACTATTTGGCATACCATCAAACTTTGCGTCACTAGGTTTTTGCACCATTAACATTCCTCCAAATTCTTTTATTACCCTAATACCTCTTGATCCGTCTGAACCAGTGCCCGATAAAACAATACATACAGATTTTTCTTTTTGATCTATAGCTAAAGATTTAAAAAAGATATCAATTGGTAAATTTAAATCAAAGCTTTTAGGTTTGTCTGTTAAAAGTAAAACACCACGATTAATGGTCATATTTTTCTTTTTGGGTATTAGATAAATATTACCTGGCTCAACTTTTGTTCCATCTTCAACCTCATGAATAGGTAGATCTGTATTTCTAGATAATAAATCTGCCATTAAACTTTTATAGTCTGGCGATAAGTGCTGTACTATAACTAATGCATGATTGAATTTTTTTGGTAAATTATCGAAAAACAACTTCAATGCTTCTAACCCACCTGCAGAAGCACCAATACCAATTACAAAAAAGTCGCTATTATTTCCCACTTTTCTTTTATTAGTTAAGTCATTATTTTTGGTATCGCTCATTCAATTTTTATTAAATTATAAAACACAATTTTTGGTTAAAAATAAATTTTATAATACTGTTATTTTAAGGCAAAATTTTAAAGATACATATTATAGGAATATAAAGACCTTATCAGTAACAATAAGATATAAACATAACATTTTTTAATATTTTAGAAAGATAAGAATTATTATAAAATAAAAAAAAGCTAACTTAACCGTTAGCTTTTTTTTGTGAATGTTTCCCCCAAAACATCCATGATGCTAAATTACACTATAAAAAACATTTAAACTTAAAAATATTGTAACTATAATAGACAAATAATGTTTATTTTAGACATTCTGTTATAAAAACACTTGCTTTAATTAATATTTTATTTTAAATATGAAGACAAAAATCTTAGTTGTTGATGACTCAAAAGAATCTAGAATATTTGTTTCTAGCATTTTACAAGACTATGAAGTTATTGAAGCAAGTAATGCTAAAGACGCTTTAATATTTATTGAAAACACAAATATAGATTTGTTAATAACAGATTACTTAATGCCTAAAATGGATGGTTTTGATCTAGTGTCCTATATTAAAGAAAAAGGATATTTGTTTCCTATCATTATTATAACCTCTTTAACTTCTTTAGAAAAAAAGAAAGCAATGTTAAGATTAGGGATAGACAATTATGTTTCTAAACCTTTTTTTAAAGAAGAATTAATCAATATAATAGAAAGAGCAATTGTATATCATAACACTGTAATTTCGTCTAAAAATAATGTTGACTTAGTTACAGATCTAGATTTTGAAGATTTTAAAACTAAAATTGAACGGATACTTTTTGAGAATGTATCTAATTTCAATTTTTCTATAGAGAGTTTAGCAGATGAGTTTGATGTATCTTCAAAAACACTTACAAGAAGAACTAAAGCTATATTTGGTCAAACTCCAAATCAACTCATGATTGAATGTCGTTTAAATAAAGCTCAGGAGATTATACAGCAATACCCTAGAATAAGTTTAAAAGAAACTGCTAAAAGAGTAGGTTTAAAAAATACATCTTACTTAAAAAGCAGACTAATTAAAAGATTTGAATCATAAAATCCCATAAATTAATTTGTTTTTTTTGTGGAGAAAGCTTCATTTATTCTCCTAATTAGAACATCTCATGTTGTTGCTGAACAAGTATGTATCCTTATGTAGGCTTCTTTTTCTTTTGATGTTGGTTTTTTAAAGTACTTAGAACCAGACTTTCTAAACCCCATAGTTTAGGCATTTTATAGCCATCATAATTTATTATTGTTTTCTATAAAATTAGTTAATATTTAGTCTATAAAGTTCTTATTTTAAAATAAGAGTATTATTTATTTATTTATTTTTTGAGAGGAAAATTGAAAAAGCAAAAACTACGAAAGTATACAACTGAATCGATGAGTTGATTTATAACTTCTCTTTCATTGCTTTTCTCCAGAAATAGATTCCAAAAGCACAGGTAACAATTGCAAACATAATTCCGTTTTCACCAAGCCAATGTTGGGCTCCTTCAATTTCTGTTGTTAACGGAGGTAATATTTTCTGAATATATACATTGCTCACAGCATGAAAAATTACAGCAGGCCATAAGCTTTTAGATTTGAAAGTGTAGTACGTCATGATAAATGACATAGAAACAATTACGACAGTAAACGTTGTAAATTCTAATAAAACATTGTTACTATAGTAAACTAGCAATGGCCAATGCCAAAAAGACCATATCAATCCACTAAAAATTGATACACCAGTAAATGAAAGAACCTTTCTTAATTCATAGATAAAAAACCCTCGCCATCCAATTTCTTCCCCTAATGTTGTTGCAGAGGCTCTAATAATCTCTATAGTTGCTAACAATATAATAGCTATGATAGTTATTGATGTTGGGTTTAAAGTGCCTATACCAAATAAGCCAAGTTCTTTTCCCCATTCTGTAATGGCTTCGCTATTGGCTAAATTTCCAAAACCTAAAATCCAAATTAGTATATAAGTGATTAAGCCATATAAAGCAGGAACAATGTAAGACCATCGAATATATTTCCAATTACCCCAACTCCAATGTAGTGATGAAATCTTACGACCTTTTATTTTTAAGGTAATAAATGCAGCAATTGCAGGACACCACATTATAGCTCCAACATATATTCGTGATGGATATAAATTAACTATGGCATAATGAAAAGGTGAAGTAAGAAGAATGACGATTGCAAGAAATAGAAAGATTGTTTTCCAAGTTTTATTTCTTTCTATAGATCTTTCTTCAATATGTGTTTTCATACTATTTTTGTTTTTTTACTATTTTATAGATTCTTTTATTTATAATTTCGGATAAATTCCAGTTATATAATTTAGGATCGGTTGTGTTGTAGAATGTTACAATTACAGCATCAATATCTTCATAATATTTTGCAAAACTTTGATAACCAGGAACCCAACCAGAATGTTCATATTCGTAAATAGAGGAATATATTTCTTGCTCACCTTCATCAAATAAAGACCCATTATTTAATGCTCTAAGAAATACACCAACATCTTCTGCAGTGGCATGCATACCATAATCATTTGTCTTTACATCATGAGGATATCCAATGTGATAACCACTCATTACACTATCAATGTTTACTTCCTTAAGTGAGCTAAACGTGTTTTTTAAGTGCAATGGATTTAATATTTCTTCCTGAATAAATTTGAAATTCCCATACCCAAGTTCATCATCCATAATTTTGTTAATCAGTAAATAATTAGTGTTACAGTATTCATAATCTTTACCAGGTTCAAAGTTTGCTGATAATCCAGAAATTAGCGCCAAACTTTCTTCATATGTCTCAGTAGGAGCTTCCCAAAATTTTGGAGCATCTGTAAAGTTTGGTATGCCACTTCTATGCTGAATCATTAATCTTAATGTAATTTTATCTGCATTTTCTATTTTGCCAACCAAAGCAGGCAAATATTCTTCTAAAGTTTTATCAAGAGAAAGACGTCCTTGACTTACTAATTTAGTAACAGCAACTGCATCATACAATTTACTAATACTAGCAATTTTATATAAAGCATCCGTTTTTGCAGGAATTTTAGATTCTCGATTATGCCAACCTGAAGCAAAACTTTGAGGTTCTTGCCCTGCTTTATCAATATAAACAATCATTCCTTCAAAATCATAATTAAGAGCTTCGTCTAATTGTTCTTGAATTGTATCTGGTAATGGTTTTCCCCAAGCTTTAACTAAAGTCCAAGGAACAAAAGTCAATGAAAATAAACTAGCAAGAATAAGTAATACTTTAAGCATCTTTTTTGTTTTATTTTGTTTCATATTATGATTGCTTTTTAGATTGTTTTATTTTTTTATAAAATACAAATCAAAATTTAAACAATACATCAATCTAGAATCAAGCATGTTTTAATTTATATTTTGTAATTCAGCAAACGTATTTTTCAATTTCTTTAATGATTCAATAGCATTGGTATACGCCTCTTTATTTTGAGCAATTGTGGTCATTCTGGTTAAAACCATATTTTCGAAATAAATATCTTTTCCATAACTTTCTGAAGTAATACCCATGTTTCTAAATTGAACTTTAGGCATTAAAAAGTTCTCATAATAGGCCTCTATTGCTTGTTGTTCTGAAGCTTCGAGTTTTTCTATAGGAATAAAAGTTTCATAAGTTTCAGAAATTGTATTCCTTAAATTTAAATCATTAAAAAGTTTTACATCTCCAGAAAATTTTAAATTTTCGTAAGTTATTGTTACTGGAAAAAATTTCTTTGAAACAATTAGAAAAAAAGATTTTGTTGCTAATTTAGGATTATCATAATCTTTATCTAATAGTAATTTAAATATTGTATTTAACTCTTTCAGCATTTGATTTGCCTCATTATTCAGTACACTAAGCTTTTTAAGATTTCGATCTGCCTCGTTATTTAATTGATTAATATAAGAATTCCTCAATTCTAATTTCTTTTCATTATTCGAGTGTTCATTAATTGCTAAAGCAATAAGAATACCAATAATAACCAAAATAATTTCTCCAGCTGCATAGGCTACATAAGCTCCAACTTTGTTATTCGTTAGCATTTTTAGTCTATTTTTTCTAAATAATTTTATCATGGTTTAAGAATTAAATTTGATTATAAAGCTTCAGATTTGATATTAGATGTTTTCAACGTTTTTGATTCCACAGTTTTAAAATTCCATTTCAAACCAAATAAAGGTCTCAAGAATGCAACTCTTTTTAAGATGAATTCATAAATTAAGAAACAAAAAATGAATGTGAAGATTGTAATTCCAATAAATTGTAACATAGGATGAAGCTCTAAAGGCAAAATTAATAAGGCTCCTAAATACAACACAAACATGTGAATAATATACACAGGATAGACAGCAGCACTCAAGTAACTAAGTAATTTACTAGGTTTATTTAGGTAGTTATAACCAAGTCCAAAAACACCTAATATCCACGAAATAGATTCTAAAGAAGTAAGGTACATATTTGATATTGATTCAAACCCTGTAAAACGAATTATGAAAAGAATAGTCGCTAAACCAATATATAACCATTTCCATTTTGAAACTGTTTTCCAGAAATCATTTCCACTGTAAACTAATAAATAGCCAAATAAGAATGCTAGAAAACCTATAAAAAATCCATGCCAGTTTTGTGCGTACATTTCGAATAATTGTGGTTTTACAAAAAACACCTCTAACATAAAGAAAAGTGATATAGATAATGGTCCAATAGCATATCCCATTACTTTAGTAACTGTTTTTTTAAATTTACCATCATCGTTTTTCTTTAAAAAGAAAAACAGAGGAGATAATAACAACACATAGACAAAAATATTACCTAAGAACCACAAATGGCCACTGTCTGCAAAGTAGCTTAAAGACATGTTATAATGCTTTTGAAAAATATACATATGCAAAGGCGTAATTGCAAAATAACCAAACACAAAAGGCAATAGAATTCTTTTACCTCTTTCTAATAATAATTGTTTCCAATTTCTCTTTTTCATTGCAAAATACAGTCCCATTCCTGACACAAAAAATAACAGAGGAATTCTCCAAACATTCAGCATTGTCATTGGTTTCCACAGACCTTCTAAAGCTTCTTCACTTCGAATAAAGCCTATAAACATTGCCCAAGGTTGAAAAATAATGGCTATGTGATAAATTAATAGCAAACCAATGGCTATTACTCTTAGCCAATCTATATCGTATCTTCTTTCTGTTGTCATCTTATGTTGTGTTTATTGTAACATCATTGCTACAACAGGTCTTGCTTTTTGCAATTCATTAAGATCTAATGTAAAACCCATTGGTTGCAATTGTTGAATTAACATTTCGTAAATAGGTTTCATTTGAGCGAAGTCTGTCATCACGATTTCTCTAGGTGTAGCTCCAAAATTATTACGAACAGTTTTATCTGCTTCAGCATCAATTAATAATTGTACAATTTCTATACGTCCAAAAAATGCAGCAGTATGTAAAGCTGTACCTCCATCATTATTTTTTATAGTTAAATCTGCTAAAGCATTAATCAATGCTTTAGCAATTTCAGTCTTATTAAAAGTAGCTGCAGACATTAAAGGTGTAGAACCAGACATTGCCTCTTTTTGGTTGATATCAGTTCCTGCTTCAATATGTTGTTTTACTGCTTCTAAATTTCCTGTAAGTACAGCAGCATGAATATCTATACTTGGCTTAGTTACACTTTTTGTTGTTTTTGCAGTTGTATCTGAGTTTGCTTTTTTATCAGATTGTGCACATGAGCTTGTTAATAAAAGTGTAAAAAACAATATTTGTATTGTTATTTTAATAGAAGTAATTTTAAGTGTTTTCATCATTTAAATTTTTATGATTAATAATTTTGTTTTTGTTGACACAAAGATGCAACAAGAACTAAGCTTGCTTACAACCCTTATGTAGCCTTAAGTATAAAGTTTGCTGATAGATTGAAAAATATGAAGCAGGTGTATAAATTATGACGCAAACAACTCTTTTACTTCAAAAAACTTTGATTTTTAAAACCATTTTATTTTAAAATAAAAATGATACTTTTGATGTAGAGTAAATCATTATGTCTACTATCTCATATCAAGGAAAATTTATTAAACAAGCAGAGGCGTTTGTAATAGAGAATATCTCTAATGAACAATTTGGTGTTTCAGAGTTAGCAAACCTGATGAATATGAGTCGTTCAAACCTGCTTAGAAAAATAAAAAAGCAGACTGAACTAAGTGCAAGCCAATTTATTAGACAAGTGCGTCTTCAAAAAGGAATGGAATTGCTAAAAGAAACAGAACTTACTGTTTCTGAAATTTCCTATCAAGTTGGGTTTAGTAACAATTCTTATTTTATAAAATGCTTTAGAGAACATTATGGGTTTTCTCCTGGAGAATCTAGAAAAGAAGTTATTGAAGACCCAGAAATCGAACCACAAATTGAACCAGAGCATATTAAAACTGAAGTTTTTGTTGAAGAAGATAAAACAAGCTTTTTAAGAAAATATAATTTACAAGTTGCTTTGGCTACTTTTTTAATCATTGCTGTTGTTTCCTACCTGTTTATTCAAAATAGTAGTAGCAATTCAGAAGTTAGTTCTAACAATCTTAAGAAGTCTATAGCTATTTTACCTTTTAAAAATATGAGTAGTGATTCTACAAACTTGTATTTTGTAAATGGCCTAATGGAATCTACACTTAACAACTTACAAAAAATAGAAGATTTAAGAGTTATTAGTAGAACTTCAGTAGAAAAATATAGAAATACAGACAAAACTGTATTAGAAATTGCTGAAGAATTAAATGTTGCCTATTTATTAGAAGGAAGTGGACAACGTATTGGAAATCAAGTTTTACTCAACATTCAATTAATTGATGCTACTAATGACATGCCAATTTGGGCACAACAATATAATAATAAGGTTGTAGATGTTTTTTCACTACAAAATACGGTTGCAAAAAAAATTGCTGAAGCCATAAAAGCAAAAGTAACTCCAGCAGAATTGCAACAAATAAATAAAAAGCCAACAGAAAATATATTGGCTTATGATTATTATTTAAAAGGATTAGAAAATCAAAATGAGCAAAGTGAAGCAGGATTAAAAAAGGCCATACTGAATTTTGAAAAAGCGATAGAAGAAGATTCAAAATACGCTAATGCCCATGCTCAGATTGCGATTTGTTACTATTATTTAGATGTCAATAAAATTGACAAGAAATATTTAGACAAATTAAATGAATATGCAGACAATTCCTTGTTGTACGATTCTACTTCTGAATTGTCTCTGATTGCAAAAGCCCTATATTATATCAATGCAAACGAATTTAGGTTAGCAATACCTTACTTAGAAAAAGCACTAGATTACAACCCAAATGCTTCTTCTGTGGTACTAATTTTATCTGATATCTATGCTAGAGTTGTTCCAGATACAAACA
>CAXBAC010000035.1:0-12367 GCA_963973485.1 uncultured Polaribacter sp.
AACATCTTTAGATACAGGTTACATAAAAAAGAAAAATGGCCTGTGTTAATGTTTCACTTAGCCTTCTTATTTATCATTATTGGTGCAGCTGTTACAAGATATGTGGGTTACGAAGGAATAATGTTGATTGATGAGGGTGAAACCACCAATACTTTTTTATCAGAAACCACTTACGTAAATGTTATTGTAGACAATAACGAAGTACAAAAAACCAAACACGAACCCATTTTATTAAGTGCTTGGGGCTCTAATTCTTGGTCCTTTTCAGATGATTTTAAGGGTACAGATTACAAGATTGATTTGGTAGATTATATTCCTTGGGCAGAAAGAAAACTGGTAGATGATGAAAATGGGGTTGAATATTTATTTGTTGTAGAATCTTCTAGTGGAAACAGGCATGAACATTACATAAAATCAGGAACTGTTGCTAATATTCACAATATTTTAGTAGGATATAATGCCACTGATGATAATGCATCAATCAATATTTTTAAAAGAAACGATTCTTTAAAAATAAAAACAAAATCTGAAGGTAACTATAAAGTTATGGCTACTATGACAGATGGTTTGGTTGCTAAAGACAGTGTGCAAAACTTTAATTTAAGAGCGTTATACAATGTAGCTGGTTTGCCTTTTGTAGTTCCTGAATACCCTAAAAAGGGAACTATGAAAACTGTTAGTGGGCCCAAAGATGACGAAAAACTAGATGTTATTGTTTTAGATGTTACTTCTGATGATAAAACTGAAAGAGTAGAATTAACTGGAGGCAAATTTAATAATGATAATGCTGAAGAATTTTCTGTAAATAACTTGAATTTTAGAATGTGGTATGGTGCTAAAATTTTAGAAGCGCCTTTTAGTATTAAATTAAATGACTTTCAACTAGAAAAATACCCAGGATCAGAAAGTGCAGCTTCTTATGCGAGTGAAGTTACAGTAATTGATACTGAAGAAACTTTTGATTATAGAATCTTTATGAATCATATTCTAGACCACAAAGGCTATAAGTTTTTTCAAGCGAGTTATGATTTATCAGGAGAAAAAGAACAAAGTCATTTGTCTGTAAATCATGATTTTTGGGGAACATTCATCACCTATTTAGGCTATTCACTTTTATACACGGGTATGATCTGTATTTTCTTCGCAAAATATACGCGTTTTGATAGTTTAAAGAATTCTCTTAAAAAAATAAGAAAGAAAAAAGCAACCATGTCTATAATGTTAGCACTTTTGCTTTCATCTTTTAGTTTTGCACAAGAAGCAGAGCACGATCATAGTGATCCTAATCATGTGCACGAACCTGTAACACAAACAAGTACGCCACAGAAACAAGATCCGCATAAAGAAAACCGAGTTACAAATCAGCAAATAGATTCTATTTTAAAAGCCAACTTGGTTTCTTTAGCTCATGCAGAAGAGTTTAATAAATTGGTTATTCAAGATGCAGGAGGTAGAATGAAACCTGCACATACTTTTGCTTCTGAATTGGTGCGTAAAGTGAGCCAAACAGAAACCTTACATGGTATGCAACCTAGTCAGGTTTTACTATCAATAATAGAAAACTCTAGACTTTGGTACGAAGTTCCAGCCATTTATCTGGAAGAAGAAAACATGAAAATACGTGAGCAATTAGGCTTACCAGAAACTGCAGTATATGCACGTTTATCAGACTTCTTTACCAACAGAGGAGACTATTTAATTAGAGAACAAGTTGCTGAAGCTCAAAAAAATAATGTCAAAAATAAATTTGAAAAAGATTTAATTAAAATTGATAGAAGAGTTGGACTTTTATACAGTGCTATTGGAGGAGGAATCATGAAAATTTATCCGATTCCAAATGATGAAAATAACAAGTGGGTTTCTCAACCAGAAACGCTCATGCAAAAGGGTTTTAAAGCTTCAGACACCGTTTTTGTGCGCAAATCTTTGCCTCTTTATGTACAGTTATTACAAACTGCTAAAAAGACAAACGATTACTCTAAAGCGAATCAAGTCTTAGAGGGTATTAAAAAATATCAAAAAACATATGGTGCTGCTGTATATCCATCAGATAAAAAAATTGAATTAGAAATTGCATACAATAAATACAATGTATTTACAAAGTTGGTGCGTTATTATGGTTTGGCTAGTTTACTGTTAATTGTATTTGTTATCGCACAAATTTTCAGCACAAAAAAATGGATCAATTATATGGTAAAAGGTTTAATAGGAGTTACTATTGCATTCTTTTTACTCCATACAGCTGGCTTAATTGCAAGATGGTACATTAGTGGAAATGCACCTTGGAGTAATGCCTACGAATCAATCATATATGTGGCTTGGACAACCATGTTGTTTGGATTTTACTTAGGACGAAAATCGGCATTAACCATTACTGCAACTACTTTTGTAACTTCAATTATCTTGTTTACAGCAAGCATGAATTGGTTAGATCCAGAAATTGCCAACTTACAGCCTGTGTTGAATTCTTGGTGGTTATTGGTGCATGTTTCTATCATTGTAGCCAGTTATGGACCTTTGACTTTAGGAATGATTTTAGGAATCTTCGCCCTCTTTTTAATGTTATTTACCAATAAGAATAACAAAAAGAAAATGGACTTAAACATCAAAGAAATTACAGTTATAAACGAAATGGCTGTAACAGTTGGTTTAGTTATGCTTACCATTGGTAACTTTTTAGGTGGTATGTGGGCCAATGAAAGTTGGGGGCGTTATTGGGGTTGGGACCCTAAAGAAACTTGGGCTTTAATTTCTATTATGATTTATGCTTTTGTATTGCACATGCGTTTAATTCCTGGTTTACGTGGCAGGTATACCTTTAATCTATGGACAGTAATTGCTTATGCTTCTATTATGATGACCTATTTTGGTGTAAACTTCTATTTATCTGGCTTGCATTCTTATGCTAGTGGAGATCGTGTAATTACGCCAAGTTCTGTATATTATTCTGTAGGATTTGTTGCAGTTTTAGGAACGCTAGCATGGTTCAAGTACAAAAAGCACTATAAGAAATCGAATTAACTTGCAAAGCCATAGTTAGAAAATTAGCCACAGCAGAGCTGCTCTTTTTGTAATAAAAATGTATTTTTGCAGTTCACTAAAAAATAACCTTTCGAAAATAATCGATAAGACAAATCACAACAGAAAATGTTTAATAAAAATATAAAATTAATTTTAGCAGGAATTATTACAGTTTGGTCTGTATATGAATTTACTGAAGGAAATATAATGAACGGAATTTCAATCTTATTACTAGCTGGAATTTTCATTTTACTATATTTTAAAAACGAGTTTATTTTGTTGGCATTTTTACAATTGCGTAAACAAAACTTTCCTGCAGCTCAAAAATGGTTGGGTTATATTAAAAATCCTGAAGCTGCTTTAACAAAAAAACAACAAGGGTATTACAACTATTTGCATGGTATTATGTTAAGCCAAACCAATATTACACAAGCTGAAAAGTATTTAAGAAAGGCAGTACGTATTGGCTTAGCTATGAATCATGATTTAGCAATGGCAAAACTACAATTAGCAGGTATTGCAATGACAAAAAGACGTAAAAGAGAAGCGACTAACTTAATGGCTGAAGCTAAAAAATTAGACAAACATGGCATGCTTAAAGAACAAATGCAAATGATGAAGCAACAGATGAAAAAAATCTAGTAAAATTTACTTTTGTAACACAAAAAAATCCGCTTTTAGCGGATTTTTTTTGTGGGTTATGTTTTCTATATCAGCTATGATTTCTAAACGAATTCATCAGTTATTTTAACTTTGTAAGCGTTAAATCTTTATTATACTGAATGATAAAAAGGCCTTTATTAGCAGTGGGTTCTTCTCTAAAATCGAACTTAGTATCTACTCTATGAGAAACCCCTTGTCTATACGTTCGTTTTAATTTTTTACCAGAAGCCAAACGCATTAAAACATCATACGTAATGTCAAAGCCTTTTGTTGCGTAATAAGAGGGTAATGCATTATTTTTTTGAAAATATTGCTGTTTAAATATTTTAGCTGATGGTGAATTCACATCATCAAAATCATCACTTACATAGGTAAAACCAAGTTTTGCTAACTTTTGATTATCTATGGTACTATAAACTCTACCTTTATTAAAAGTAAAAATTTTAGCTGTAGTTTCTTCTGGCAAACTGATTAAACTATTAATTACATCAGAAACCACAATAGTATTATCAGTTGCAATAACTACCCAATTGTTTGTGTTGGGTTGTAAAATTTCTAAAAATTTACTTTTTTCGATATACCCGTTTTCTGGTGATAAAATAGCAACATTATAATTATTAATGCTAGTTTCTAATGAAGCCTTCATCATCCTAGCACTTTGTATAGCATTACTTTTTTCATCGCTAACAATAATGATATTCCCTTCTGGAAGTGTTTCTTTAATATATCTTTCCAATTCTTCTCTAAACACATTTTTATCTGGAGCTGTTTTTATGATGTTTGAATCAAAGAACGCTGATTGACCAGAAGAATATACAGGATACAC
Source organism: uncultured Polaribacter sp. (assembly GCA_963973485.1). Classification (GTDB taxonomy): domain Bacteria; phylum Bacteroidota; class Bacteroidia; order Flavobacteriales; family Flavobacteriaceae; genus Polaribacter. The sequence goes on from CAXBAC010000035.1 coordinate 4,511, forward strand.
CACTGGCACGTTTGTATTCGAAGAAATGGCTTGTACCTCTTCTGAATATAAAGGTCCTATAATTACATCATTAGTATTCAGGTTATTTTGCGCAATAATCGAATTAATGGTATTAGAACGTCTATTTCCTGTATCATACACATTTAAGGTAATGTCAATGCCTTGATTTCTTAAAGAATCTACAGCAATTTCTGCACCCAAATAAAAATCTGTGGCTATATTTAGTAAAGTAGCATTGCTTGCAAAAGTTTCTTTTAAACCTAAAGAGTCTACAATATATCTTTCTGCTCTAAAAGGCAACAATAATGCTGCTTTTAAATTTATATTGCGTTCAATTTCATCAAAATACACAAATTCATCTTCAGTAATTACAGTCTGAATTTTTCTAATTTTTAGAACCATTCCTTCTTTTAAGCCCTCTTTTAACTCTGGGTTAAGCAAAAGTAAATCCGCTTTTGTAACATTGTATAACTTCCCTAAACTGTAAAACGTATCTCCTTTTTTAACTTCGTAAACTGTAAATATTTTTTTGAGTTCTTCTAGCCAATCTTCTTTGATTGATAAACTATCTACACCCTGAATTGAATCTGAAGAAACACCATCGATACCAGAAACCTTATCTATTTTTTTATTTTTAAATGCAAATAGATTTTTTTGCGGAACTACCAAAAATGAATTTGCTTTTGGTTCATCTACAACATCAGGATTTAAGCGAACCAAGTCTTTGGTGTTCATGTCTAACTTTTGAGCGATATCGCTCATGGTTTCTCCACGTTTAACCTTATACTGAATGTATTTTTTTTGTTGCCCACAAGAGACTGTAAACGTTAAAATACACAAAAAAATAAAAAACTTAAGATGTTTCATATGTTCTATTCCCATTCTATAGTTGCAGGTGGTTTTGAGCTAATATCATACACAACTCTATTGACACCTTTTACCTGATTGATTATTTTATTTGATACTTTTTGCAAAAATGTATACGGTAAATCTACCCAATCTGCAGTCATACCATCTGTACTTTCTACAGCTCTTAAAGCTACAACTTTTTCATAAGTTCGTTCATCACCCATAACTCCAACAGAATTTACGGGCAACAACATTGCTCCTGCTTGCCAAACATCATCATACAAGCCTTCTTCTTTTAAGCCATTGATAAAAACAGCATCTACTTCTTGTAAAATACGCACTTTTTCTGGAGTAATGTCTCCTAATATACGAATTCCCAATCCTGGCCCAGGAAAAGGATGACGTCCTAAAAGCGCTTTATCTATTCCTAAAGAAGCCCCTACTCTTCTTACTTCATCTTTAAAAATCATTCGTAAAGGTTCCACAATTTTTAATTTCATAAAATCGGGTAGCCCTCCTACATTATGATGACTTTTTATGGTTGCTGATGGTCCTCCATTTACAGAAACAGACTCAATTACATCAGGATAAATGGTACCTTGAGCCAACCATTTTACGTCTTTTATTTGATGTGCTTCATCATCAAAAACATCAATAAATGTATTTCCAATAGCTTTTCTTTTGGCTTCTGGATCTGTAATTCCTTTTAAAGCATCGTAAAAACGTTGAGAAGCATCTACTCCTTTCACATTTAAACCCATATCTTTATATTGATCTAACACACTTTGGAACTCATTTTTACGCAACAAACCATTATTTACAAAAATACAATAGAGGTTTTTGCCAATAGCTTTATGCAATAAAACAGCAGCTACAGAAGAATCTACTCCTCCAGAAAGTCCTAAAACCACTTTGTCATTCCCTACTTTTTCTTGAATTCCTGCAACTGTACTCTCTACAAAAGAATCTGGTGTCCAACTTTGAGCAACCTCTGCAATATCTACCAAAAAGTTTGCCAACAATTGTTTTCCATCTGTAGAATGATACACTTCTGGATGAAATTGAATTCCGTACGTTTCTTCTCCTTCTATTTTATAAGCAGCATTTTCAACATCTGCAGTACTTGCTAAAAGCACAGCATTTGTAGGAAGTTCTTTGATGGTATCTGAATGGCTCATCCAAACTTGACTGCCTTCTATAATATTTCTAAAAAATGCTTCTTCTTTTTTGATGTAAGAAAGGTTTGCTCTACCATATTCTCTGGTATTCGATTCTGCAACTTTACCACCAGAAAAATGTGCTAAATATTGTGCTCCATAACAAACTGCCAATAAAGGTTTTTTACCTCGTATTCCAGCTAAATCTGGGTGTAAAACCAAGTCTCCTCTTACCGAGTTTGGGCTACCAGAAAGAATTACTGCTTTAAAATTATCTAAGTTATCAGGAAAACTATTGTAAGGATGAATTTCACAATAGATGTTTAATTCTCTTACTCTTCTCGCAATTAACTGCGTGTATTGCGATCCGAAATCTAAAATAAGTACGTTCTGTTGTTGCATGCGCAAAAATAATATTTTGAGATTAGATTTACCTTATTCCCAAATAGAATTTTCTAACAAATTAGTAATCGCCATATAATTTAAAGAAAGTGCAACAAAAAATTTAGTATTTGTAAACGATTGCATTAATATTCATACCTGCACCAACAGAAGCTAAAATTAATACGTCTCCTTTACATACTTTTTGATGCTCTATTTTGCCTTTTAAAACTAAATCTAATAAAGTGGGTACAGTTGCTACAGAACTATTTCCTAACTTATGAATACTCATAGGCATAATGCCTTCTGGAACTGGTTGTTTGTACAATCTATAAAACCTTTTTATAATGGCTTCATCCATTTTTTCATTGGCTTGATGTATAAATATTTTTTTTACATCACTAATAGCTAAACCACTTTTATCTAGTGCAATTTTCATTGCAGTTGGTACGTTTGTTATTGCAAATTCATAAATTTTACGCCCAAACATTTTTATGTAACGTGTATTTTTATCTAAATTTTTATTGAAAGAACTTCCATAATGCAAAAAATAGGCTTCTTCTTTCGCAAAAGTTTGGGTGGCATGACTCAAAATTCCAGATGCTTCATCTTCTGTTTTTTCTACAACACAAGCTCCTGCTCCATCACTATAAATCATAGCATCTCTATCGTGCTTATCTACAACTCTAGACAATGTTTCTGCACCAATAACCAAACATTTTTTTGCAATACCTGCCTTTATAAAAGCTTGTGCTTGTATAACACCTTCTACCCAACCAGGACAACCGAATAAAATATCGTAAGCTACACAATTGGGATTTTCTATTTTTAGCTTATACTTTACTCTTGTAGCCAAACTTGGTAACATATCACCTTGAATAGTACCTTCTTTAACGTCGCCAAAATTGTGGGCAAAAATAATATAGTCTAACTCCTCAACATTTACCTGAGCATCTTCAATAGCTTTTTGAGCAGCAAAAAAAGCAAGGTCTGAAGTCATGTATTTCTCAACTGCATAGCGTCTTTCTTCAATACCTGTAATGGCTTTGAATTTTTCTATAATTACATCATTTTCTGCTGCAAAAACAGAGCCGTCATTATTTAAAAAGTGATGTTGTAAAAAGTCGTTATTCTCTTTTTTTAATGAAGGTATAAAAGTTCCTGTTCCTGTTATTTTTGATGATATCATTTGCGATTACTTTTTCATAAAAATAACAAAGCTTGTCCACAATAAAAAATGTAGTGGCAGTAAAAAAACGAAATTCAAATTACTGAAAAAACTATTTTTCGGTATTGTACACCTGCATTTTTAATTGCATAACTGTTGCTATAGACTGTGCTCTAGCTTTCATTAACTCAGATGTAGCTCCTTCAAAATAGGCATCAATCGTTTCGAAAAAATACGATACCCAACTGTTAAAATGCGCTTTTGTGAATGGTATAAATGCATGTTTGTCTAAATGCTTTTGCATTACATTGGCTTGATAAGTATTGGTGTCAAAAAGAATATCATTCCAAAAATCTGTAATAACATCCAAATGATGTTCAAGTTCTTTTTGGGCGATAATGTCTTTAAAAAAAGGCATCATTTTTTCATCAGCTAGTAATGTATCGTAAAAACGACTAATGATGAATTTTATATCTTTTTTATGAGCAATATCTGGTTTCATTTACAAGTAAGCACTATCAAATGAAAAAGGAAGTAATGCTGCTAAAGAATCGGTTTTTATGATTTCTCCAACTTCACCCATAAATAAAATTTCGAAAGGTTGTTGTTGTTTTATTTCATATTCAGACAACGATTGTCTGCACGCTCCACAAGGACCAACTGGCTTATTTACCTTAGTTATAGTTGAGCTTGCTGTAATGGCTAATTTTACAATTTTTACATCAGGATAATCTGATCCTGCCTTAAAAACCGCCACTCTTTCTGCACATAAACCAGAAGGATATGCCGCATTTTCTTGATTGCTTCCTAAAACAATTGCTCCATTTTCTAATAATAAGGCTGCACCTACACTAAACTTGGAATAAGGTGCGTAAGCTTTTTCTCTTGCTTCAATAGCCTTTTGCATCAACATGTGATCCTCTTTAGACAATTCTGAAATATCGTTAAAAATCGTTGCTGATGATTTTATTTCTAATGTTCTCATAGTATAAAGTCAAAAAAAAGCAGTCATAAATCGACTGCTTTTGTATGCTATAAAATTACTAAAAAAAACTGTGTTTTTAATAGTTATCGTAAATTTCTCCTAAATCGAAAGTTAATGAAAAACGTAATGAGTTTTCTAAAGGATTGTTTACATCAGATGAATTGATTAAATACGATAAATCTACATTCAACGCATTTGCTCTAAATCCTGTACCTAAAGTAAAGTATTGTCTGTTCCCTTTATCTGGACTTTCATGAAAATATCCTGCTCTTAATGCAAAAGCATTGTTGTATAAATACTCTGCACCTAATGCATAGGTGATTTCGCTCAATTCTTCGCTAAAACCTCCTGGAGCATCTCCAAAAGAACCAAAAATACCTTGAATCCATCCTTTTTCTTCGTCAGAACCATCTGGTTGTGGAGTAGGCACTAATAGTTTTGTGAATTCAACATTGGTAGAAATGATATTGTAATCATCTAATATAAAATCAAAACCACCTCCCAATTTTAAATTGGTTGGTATAAAATCTTCTTCACCTGGCGTATACGAAACTTTAGGCCCAATATTGGCAATGTTAAACCCAATTCGATAACGTCCATTAAAATTCCCGTAATTTTCTTCATACGATTGGTAATACCCAGACACATCCACTGCAAAAGAATTGATAGGTTGTAAGGTATTTCCTGCAGTACCATTAAATGCCAGGTTAGAACGAATGTATTTTAAACCAACTCCCATAGAAAATGTTTCACTTAGCTTTAAAGCATAAGATCCTGAGAATACAAATTCATTAGGGTTTATGGTTCCATTTGGGTTACCTTGATTGTCTGTCAAATCAATTTGGCCAAGACTAAAATATCTAAATTCTGCACCCCAAGCAGCATTTTCACTAAACCTATTGATGTAAGAAGCTGCACCTACAAAAATATCATCGGTTAAATTACGTAACCAAGGTGAGTAGGATAAACCTGTCTTTATTTGTCTGTCTCCAAAAGCAGTTTTTGCAGGGTTATGAAATAATGACCAAGCATCTGCAGAAGTGGCAACCCCAATATCTCCCATACCTCCTGCTCTTGCATCTGGCACAATTAATAAAAACGGAGTTGCAGTTGTAATACCACCTGTTTGTTGTGTGTTGGTTTGTGCACCCACTTTAACCCCTACTAAAGCACAAAGTGCAATACAAATACTTAATTTTTTCATTTTCTTCTTTTGACGATTGATTACAAATATCTAATTTTTATTGTAGTATTACTAATTTTTCATATTTCTCTGACACCAAATTACTTGCTGTAGCTTTTACAGTAAGTTTATAAACGTACACCCCTTTACCTATTTTGTTTCCAAAATCATCCAAGCCATTCCACGTAATATTTCTAGATAAATTACCTGTTGTTTGTACATTTCTGTTGATGGTTTTCACCAATTTTCCAGAAACCGTAAATATCTGAACTTGAACTTCTAAAGGCTCATTCGGTTTGTTATGATTGAACCAGAACTCTGTGTAATTTACAAAAGGATTTGGATAGTTTAAAACATTTTCTAAATTTAATATGGCATCACTAACAACCACAAAGTTTAACGTGGTTTCAGACGAGTTATTGTATGTGTCCCAAGCTTTAATTTTTAACGTATGTGGGCCAGTTTCTAAATCTCTCAAAGTATAATTTACCTTTCCTGTTGTAAAATCATTTAGTTCTGTTTGATAAAAATCATTTAAAATTATTGGGTTAGCAGTATCACCATCTAAAATGGCAACAATATCATGATCTACTGCTGTAATTGAAGTATTGATACCATTAGCATCAGACAAAACCGCAATTAAATTGGGGGATGCATTTGTATTACCTCCATCAATAAAAGACTCATCGTTCATAAATAAAGAAATCTCTGGCCCAATAGTATCTTCAGGTGCATTCTCATTTATGCCACCAACTGTAACATCAAAATTGGCTCCTGCTTTCTCCACTTCTCCATCTTCTGCATAAAAACTCAATTTACTTTTACCATAAGCAATTTTAATATCTTTTGGCACTACAAAATCGAAGCTAAATACGCCATTTTCTACAGTTGCTTTTCCTCTAAATAACTTACTGTCTTGCGTATCAAAAACCATTGTTACTCCAAAACCATCATTATCTAAGGTGTTTTTTTCAATTACTTTATCAAAAACAGTGGTAGATAATGTTCCATTGTAATTGGTTAAAACCGAATTTGAATCGTCTGTAACTACACCTTCAAACTTAATTTTTGACAATGCTTTAATAGTGTCTAAAGATTGGGTAATTGGTACATCATTCATTTTAGTAATTCTTACATTAGGCTTAGGAATTGCCAATTTCATGGCAGGATCTCCAAAAGAATAAATAAAGAATTTTTGTGTACTGTTAAATTGATTTTTGGTTGTTGCTAAGGCTTCTGCAATTGAGTAATCTTCTCCGTTAAAAGAGAGTAAAACACGAATTAACTGCTCATTAAATCGTTGACCAGTAGAAACAAAAACCTCTCTAGTACTTGTAATCATACTTGCAGCTCCACCATCCGATTTTTTAAAGGTAATTTCACCTGCTGTAATTCTATTTGGATTGTCAAATCTTGAAAAGTTGCAAGTAACTGTAATTAATAAAGGAAGTGTATTTAGATTGTTAAACGATTGAATTTGAGAAACATCTAAAATACGCTCAGAAGCAAAACCATCTTCTCCTCCATGACCAAAATAATCGAAAACCAACGTTCCTTTTTCAATGGCATTAGTTATGGCTTCGTTCACTTCTGGATAACGTTCACCTCCTGAAGAGTTTTCTTGCACAAAGGCATCTGCATAAATTTTATTGACATTAAATACAGGCTTGTTATCCTTAATTTCATCAGCAATAAATTCTACACCTTGCTCAATAACTTCATCTCCAACCACATCAATGTCATCTGTCAATAACGTAATTGTATTTCTCCAATCACCAATAGCATCTTTACTGTAATAAGACAATATTTTATCTACCACAACAGATGCCTCTGCAATTGTAGAAACAGTAATTCTACTGGATACCACATCCACAGTATGAGAAGCAGACATTGTGCCTTCATTGGCATCTAACATCACAAAGAAATCATCAGTAACATAAGAACTTGCCAAATTAAAACTTATCGTTGATAATTTAACTGGTACAATATTGTTGTTCCCTGCAATTCGATCTTTATAATCGTAAGACGAATCACCAAAAAAACAAACGTATTTTAGTTGGGTTGAGGGTGATGAATTTGTGGTGTATAAATGTTTAATAAAATCTCTTATTCCTGTAATGTCTTTAGAACCCGA
>CAXBAC010000036.1:0-11982 GCA_963973485.1 uncultured Polaribacter sp.
CAATTATTATAATTCTATTTGCATTTAAAAACTTGTCTAGATTATCTTCTATGCTAGACATTTTAATTGTGTTTTCTAGAGGTAACATTCTACCTCTATAAGTATCTGTTATAGCTTTAGGTTGCTCATGTATTTCTTTTAACATAAAATGGTCATAACCTCCTTTTTCAATTTGGTCTAAACTCATTTGAAGTTTCTGTATTGTTGGCTCTACAGGAGCATCATCATTAATTTTATGAACTTTTACACCCTTTCCTAATTTTATGATGGCCATTTCTTCATCTTCCAAATAAATAGCATCTTTGGTAAATTCAACAAATGGAGAAGCGTCTGAAGCGACGAAAAACTCTTTTTCATCTTTTCCAACACCAATAGCTATTGGGCTTCCTAAACGCGCCACAATAATTTCGTTAGGTTTTGTTTTATCAAAAACAGAAATTGCATAAGCCCCTACAACATTTGTTAAAGCCAATTGTACTGCTTTACCCAGTTTGCATCCTTCTGTATCTTTTACTTCTTGAATTAGGTTTACTAATACTTCTGTGTCTGTATCACTTTTAAAAGAATACCCTCTTGAAATCAATTCCTTTTTAATAGTATCGTAATTTTCAATGATACCATTATGAACAATAACCAAATCGCCAGATTGAGAATAATGAGGATGAGAGTTTACATCATTTGGTACTCCATGGGTTGCCCAACGAGTATGCCCCATGCCAATTGTTCCTTTTTTTCTCTCAGGTTCTTGATCCGTAATTTTTTCTAGTTCTGATACTTTTCCTTTTGTTTTAGATAGGTGCATTTTTTCACCATCAAAAATCATAACTCCTGCACTGTCATAACCCCTATATTCTAATCTTTTAAGACCGTTTATTACTATAGGATAGGCCTCTCTATGACCTATATATGCTGATATTCCACACATAACATTTTTTAATTTTGATTAGTTATCTTTTTTCTCTGAATAGGATATTTTTAACACCGCTTTTTTATCACCATTAGCTGCAGCATTATTTAGTAATGTTACTGCTCTAGGATTCCAACTAAGATTTCTAAATATAGTATCATTTGTTGGAACATCTGATGGGTTAAAAGCTTTTATTTTTAATGTTGGGGAATAATCTGTTAAACCAATAACAAGATCAGAAATGTAATCTGTTATTTTAAAAGTATATTTTTCTTTTCTGCCATTTGCATCTCTAACTAGAAAACCGTTAATACCTCCAAATGCTGCTTCTGTAATAACATCTTCTATCTGACTAAACACGGGATTATTTGGGTCTTCATTACTTTTATATAAATACAATCTTTCTGGAACTGATGTAGTATCTGCAGATTGATTAATGTAAAATGTTAAAGAAGCATCGTTTATTAATAAATTACGACCTCTTAGTTCATTTAATTTATCTGTAGTAAAAAGGGTAACATTACCTTCACTACCAGCAGCACCCTGTATTTTTATTTCGTTATTTACAGGATAGGTTTTGTCTTCCATCTTGTATTGATTCACTCTAAAACCAGAGAGTAAAAAAGAACTACTTTTTCTTACTGTTTTTATGGTGTCTGTTGTGCCTTTATTAAAAACAGAATTGGTGTAGTAAATTTCTATAGAAGGGTTTAAACTTGCAACAGAAGTGTTGAAATTATATGTAGTTAACGAACCTTCATCACCTGTAGCTTCAAGAATAACACCTCTAAAATAGTCGTTAAATGCTTCTTGAGAAGCAAACTCACTAGATTCATGTTTATCTAAAAATAATTCTTTAAAAACATCTTTGTTTAATGGTACCCTTGCAAATGGAATAGGTTCTTCACTTGCAGCAGAACTAAAGATTTTTATAGTATCTGAACCAATCACAGAATCATCAAAAAGTCTTCTTTTAACAACAAACATTGTATCATTTAAACTTGGTGTAAAGGGAAAGTCTATAGTTGCATTTAAAGCATCTCCAACTTTTTCAAATTCATCATCAGAATTATAACTGTTAATTTTTGTAGGATCTGCAGGATCAAATGTATTGATAAATGTATTAGATCTAAAAACATTTAAGGTATAAGGTTTGTTAGGTTCTCCTATGGTTTCTTCTAACTCAAATTCATTATCTCCATTTATAGAAACAGGGTAAGGTAGTTTTAAGAATACTGTATCTATTTTAGTTACTACATCTGTAGTATCAGTAATATCTGCAGCATCAACAACTTCAAAATTTGTTGGTAGACCTAGTTGAGAAACTATAGAAGCGTCTATTTTTTCATAATCAGCATTGGCATAAACTCCTAAAAGGTATTGATTTATTTGCCTCGAAATATTATCTGTTTGCAACCTTTCTAAAGGGCTATTAGTTGCTGAAATATCAACTAAAATATCGTTAGTAGTAAATTTTGTGTTGCTAATTACGTTAGTATCTATATCTGTAAAATCTTTTTCACAAGAGATAATTACTGTACATATATATATAGAAATACCTATATAAATACTCTTTTTTATTATATTTCTCACTGATAAAATTATTGATTGACTGATAGTAAATCAGCATAAAAATTTAAATAAGCTTCTTTTAAATTCTCTTCTTGATATTCTAGTAAAGGTTTTTCTTTTTCTTCGATATAAGAAGCTAATGATTCATCTATGTTTTCGCTTCCATAAATAACTGCATCTGAATTTTCTATTGCACTTTTTAAAATGTTGATATAATTAGGTTTTTGTAGCGTTTCAATTTTAGCATTACTGTCTAAATCAAACTTTACTTTACTTGATAAATCAGAATTTAAATCACCTTCAAAACCAGTATTATATAAAGAAGTAACAATTTTACTTTCTGTAAATAGTGGTTCTTCTTTGTAAAACTCTCTTAAATATAGTGGGAGTAAAGAAGCCATCCAGCCATGAATATGAATAACATCTGGGGCCCAGTTTAATTTCTTAACAGTTTCTACAACACCTTTTGCAAAGAAAATAGCTCTCTCATCATTATCTGAAAAAAGCTGATCATCTTCATCTGTATAGACAGCTTTACGCTTAAAATATTCTTCATTATCTATAAAATAAACCTGCATTCTTTCTTTTGGAATAGAAGCAACTTTAATTATTAATGGCATATCTACATCGTTAACAACTAAGTTCATACCAGACAAACGAATAACTTCGTGTAATTGATGTCTTCTTTCGTTTATTACACCATATCTTGGCATAAAAATTCGGGTTTGTACTCCTTTAGAATGTGCATTTTTAGCAGCCATAAAAGCCGTAGAAGAAAGTTCTGTTTCTGGTAGATATGGAACAACTTCAGACGATACAAATAAAATTCTTTTATCCTTCATTAAATCGATCTCTTTTTATAAAAGAAGCAAAAATACAAATTTTTATGCTAATATCGTGTTAAAATGGTAAGTTTGCAGACAATTTACAGCAGTATCTTATGAAAGTTTTTACTACAAAACATGAATTAAAAAGGCATATTTCATCTTTTAAAGAAGAGGGTAAAACATTAGGTTTTGTACCAACTATGGGTGCTTTGCATCAAGGGCATTTATCACTAATTAAAAAGGCAAAAGAAAATAATGATATTGTTGTGGTAAGTATTTTTGTAAACCCAACCCAATTTAATAACACAGAAGATTTAGTAAATTATCCAAAAACACTAGAAAAGGACACTCAGTTATTAAAAACTGTTTCTTGTGATGTTCTTTTTCATCCACCAGTTTCAGAAATGTACGATGAAAATGTTGTTTCCGAAAATTTTGATTTTGATGGTTTAGAACATCAAATGGAAGGAAAGTTTAGAGAAGGGCATTTTAATGGTGTAGGTACAATTGTAAAAACACTTTTCGAAATTATAAAACCTAATAAAGCTTATTTTGGACAAAAAGACTTTCAGCAATTACTAATTGTAAAAAAAATGGTTGAGAAACATCAACTTGATGTTAATGTTAAAGGGTGTGCAATTTATAGAGAAGAAGATGGTTTAGCCATGAGTTCTAGAAATGTTAGATTGTCTAAAATTGAACGAAAAGCAGCGCCTTTTATCTATAAAACCTTAAAAAAAGCAAAGAAAAAATTTAAAACAGAAGAAGCGAATAAAGTTACTTTTTGGGTAAAAAAGCAGTTTAAAAAACAGTTGTTGTTAGATTTAGAATATTTTACAATTGCAGATGAGGAAACTTTAGAGCCTATAAAAATCAAAGAAACAAACAAAAAATACAGAGCTTTTATAGCTGTTTTTGCAGGTGATGTTCGATTGATTGATAATATTAAATTAAAACAATTGTAACTAAAATTTACTTATTTTTGCAGCATGTTAGTACAAGTAGTAAAATCTAAAATCCATCGTGTAAAAGTTACAGGTGCAGATCTAAATTATATAGGAAGCATTACCATAGATGAAGATTTAATGGATGCTGCAGGAATTATAGAAGGTGAACGCGTACAAATTGTTAACAATAACAATGGTAATCGTTTAGAAACCTATGCAATTCCTGGGCCAAGAAAAAGTGGAGAAATTACGCTTAATGGAGCAGCCTCTAGGCTAGTTGCTGTTGGTGATGTGTTAATTTTAATTGTGTATGCTTTTATGGAATTAGAAGAAGCTAAAAAGTTTAAGCCTTCTTTAGTTTTTCCTAACGAAAAAGACAACACACTTACTTAATTATTTTGAATATTAAAAAAATTTTAAAACTTACATTACCTCTCTTTTTGGGAGGTATTTTAGTTTGGTATTCTATCTCAAAAATTTCTTTTGACATACTTTTAGAATACTTTAAAAAAGCTAATTATAGCTGGATTTTTCTAGGCTTATTTTTCGGAATTTTAAGCCACTTATCAAGAGCTTATAGATGGAAGTTTATGCTGGCTCCTCTAGGTTATAAACCAAAATACACCAATAGTGTTTTAGCAGTTTTAGTAGGGTATTTGGTAAACTTAGCCTTGCCAAGAGCAGGAGAAGTATCAAGAGCTTTAGCTTTAGCAAACTACGAAAATGTACCTTTTGAAAAAGGATTTGGAACTATAGTTGCAGAACGTATTGCAGATCTTATTATGATGTTGCTAATTGTGGCATTAACTCTTTTTGTTCAATTCGATTTTATTTACAATCTACTAACCGAAAATTTTAATCCAACCAAAATTATTATTGGATTGGCTGTTTTGGCTTTTGGATTTTACATTTTCTCATCATATGTAAAAAAAGCAAAATCAGGATTTTTATTAAAAATTAAAACATTTTTTTCTGGTTTAGTAGAAGGTGCAACAAGCATCTTTAGAATGAAAAATAAATGGGCATTTATATTTCACACCATTTTTATTTGGGTAATGTATGTAGCTATGTTTTGGGCAACAATACCAGCAATAGATGGTTTAGAAGTACCTTTTGGCGGAATTTTAATTGGTTTTATTGCTGGCGGATTTTCTATTGCAGCCACTAATGGTGGTATAGGTTTATACCCAATTGCAGTAGCTGGTGCTTTAGCTTTATTTGATATCCCTACAGAACCAGCAACCGCCTTTGGTTGGATTATGTGGACAGCTCAAACTGCTATGATTATTGTTTTTGGTGGTTTAGCATTTCTACTTTTACCAATTGTAAATAAAAAATAATTTTTTCTTGTGCGTTCCCTAAAGGTCGTGCTTTCATTACTCGCTTTTTCTTTGTGCTGATAGAAATCAGCATCTCAAAAAGAGCTCAAACATGCCATTCAATCACTAACGCAATTATTTGCTAGCTTTTTTATGAAACCAAAAACCAACTAAATTTATTATTTACTTTGTAACTTTACTTTTCTAAAATTTGTATTTAAAAATGGCTAAAACCAAAACAACTTTTTTCTGTCAGAATTGTGGTACACAACATGCAAAATGGGTAGGTCAATGTGGTGCTTGTAAAGAGTGGAACACCATTGTAGAAGAAGTAATTCAGAAAGAAGAAAAACACGTTTGGAAACAAGCCACAACTGCCAAGCAAAATGTAAACAAACCTTTAAAAATTGCTGATATTCAGTTAAACCCTGAAGAAAGAGTTATCACTAATAATAACGAATTAGATACAGTTTTAGGTGGTGGTTTGGTAAAAGGCTCTGTAACACTTTTAGGGGGTGAGCCAGGTATTGGAAAATCAACTTTATTATTACAAGTTGCTTTAAATATTAGTCAAAAAGTATTGTATGTTTCAGGTGAAGAAAGTCAGTCTCAAATTAAAATGAGGGCAGAACGTTTAGAAGCTATTAATTCTAATTGTTTAATATTAACTGAGACCAATACACAGCAAATTTTTAAAAATATAGAAGAAACAGCACCAGAAGTTTTGGTGATAGATTCTATACAAACTTTACATACAAATTCTATTGAAGCTTCTCCAGGAAGTATTTCTCAAATTAGAGAAACATCAGCAGAACTCATAAAATTTGCTAAAGAAACTGCAACACCTGTTTTATTAATAGGTCATATCAACAAAGAAGGAAATATTGCTGGACCAAAAATTTTAGAACACATGGTAGATGTGGTTTTACAATTTGAAGGCGATAGAAATCATACATATAGAATTTTAAGAAGTCAAAAAAACAGATTTGGTTCTACATCAGAATTGGGTATTTATGAAATGTTGTCTAATGGTTTACGAGAAATCTCAAATCCGTCAGAAATTTTAATTTCTAAAAAAGATGCAGATTTAAGTGGTACAGCAATTGCATCAACTTTAGAGGGAATTAGACCTTTAATGATTGAGATCCAAGCCTTAGTTTCTACAGCAGTTTACGGAACTCCACAACGTTCTACAACAGGTTACAATTTAAAAAGACTAAATATGATTTTAGCTGTTCTAGAAAAACGAGCAGGTTTCAAATTGGGTGCAAAAGATGTTTTTTTAAATATTACAGGTGGCATAAATGTAGATGATCCAGCTATTGATTTGGCTGTTGTTGCTGCAATTTTATCTTCCAATCAAGATATTGCTATCAACCCAAATGTTTGTTTTGCTGCAGAAGTTGGTTTGGCTGGTGAAATAAGACCTGTTTCTAAAATAGATCAACGAATTTTAGAGGCAGAAAAATTAGGCTATAAAAGCTTTGTAGCTTCTAAATACAATAAGGTGTCTTCTAAAAATCATTCAATTAAATTAATTTTAGTTGGTAAAATAGAGGAGGCTTTTGCAACATTATTCGCCTAAAAAAACCAAGCATTTCTGCTTGGTTTCCTAATAATATAAACTTAATTAAATTTTACTTTTTATTAGCTTCTTTAATATATTTGTCTAAAGCCATTGTCATAGATGGTGTTTCTTTAGAAGGCGCAATAATGTCGCACTTTAAACCAGCATCTGTAACAGCATTTACAGTAGTATTACCAAAAGCAGCAATTCTTGTATTATTTTGTTTAAAATCTGGGAAATTCTTTAAAAGAGATTCAATTCCAGAAGGACTAAAAAACACTAAGATATCGTAAAATACATTTTCTAAATCAGATAGGTCACTTACTACTGTTCTATATAAATCTACTCTTTTCCAGTTTACACCTAAGTTGTCTAATTCTTCAGGTATTAATGGTTTTAATTTATCAGAAGATGGTAATAAGAACTTTTCTGTTTTGTGTTTTTTAATAAGTTTTGTTAGTTCAGGAAACGTTCTGTTACCAACATAAATTTTACGTTTTCTATACACTACATATTTTTGTAAATAGTAAGCAACAGCTTCAGATTGACAGAAATATTTCATAGAATCTGGCACTTTAAAACGCATTTCTTCTGCGATTCTAAAAAAGTGATCAACTGCATTTCTACTTGTTAAAATAATTGCTGTAAAATTAGATAAATCTATTTTTTGAGCTCTTACTTCTTTAACAGAAATACCTTCTACGTGAATAAAAGATCTAAAATCTATTTTAACTTTTTGCTTATCAGACAAATCAAAATAAGGAGAGGTTTCTGTCTTTGGTGCTGGCTGAGAAACCAATATTGTTTTCACTTTCATTAGCTTTCAATTTTGTTTTTAAAACAATAATTTAAACAGTATAAATAGCGTTGCTATTTCGAAGGCGCAAATGTACAAAATAAAATAAAACAACTTATTAAAAACCAGCTTTTTATTTCTTACCACATAAAAAACAAAGCGTAATAAAAATAGAAATGCTGAAAAATAAAACACATAGTTAATAGGTATTTGTGTGTAAGTTATTAAAATTAAACCTATGTAAATCAAAAAACTAACAGAATACAGGTAGTTGTTTTTAGAAAATAAAAAAGTTCTAACAGATTTTTCAATTAAAAACAATCTTATTAGGAGGAATTCCAATATTCTCTTTACAAAAAAGTAGCAGAAAAAAACCAGAAAAATAGAAAAATATGTTGTAAAACTCTCTGTTACTGAAGAGTATTTGTAAACTTTAAAGTAATAACCTAATAAAGAGAGTACACTTATTGAAAATAGAAATATAACACTTTGAAAACCATTAAAAAAAGGAGTAACTTCTAAATCATCATCTTCAATAAAATTAAAAAGAGCAAAAAAACTTTCTTTCAACTTCTTGGCATCTAGAACTTTTAAAAAAACAATACTAAGAAATAACAATAGCAAAACAATGGTAATCCAATTGTTAGAATATATAATTTTTTCTAGAGCTTGCAATTAACTTTCATTTAAGATGTTCTGTACAAAATTAGTAATTAAATAATGTATATTTGTGTTCTTACTACATGAAAATTTATTTATGTCAGACGCTTTAGTAATTATCCCTACTTATAACGAAAAAGAAAATATTGAAGCTATCATAAGAGCTATTTTTAAATTAAAAAAACAGTTTCATATTTTAATAGTTGATGACAATTCTCCTGATGGAACATCTGATATTGTATTAAAACTCATACAAGAATTTCCTGAAATACTATTCTTAGAAAAAAGATTTGATAAAGATGGTTTAGGAACTGCTTATATACACGGTTTTAAGTGGGCAATAAAAAGAAAATACGACTACATTATACAAATGGATGCCGATTTTTCACATAACCCAAAAGATTTACTTCGTTTGTATAAAACCTGCCACAAAAAAGGAGCAGATGTTGCAATTGGCTCTAGATATGCAAAGGGTGTAAATGTGGTTAATTGGCCAATGAAAAGGGTTTTATTATCCTATTTTGCATCAAAATACGTAAGATTTATCACTAGAATACCAATTTATGATACAACTGCAGGGTTTGTTTGTTGGAAACGAAAAGTGTTGGAAACAATACAGTTAGATAGAATAAAGTTTATAGGATATGCTTTTCAAATAGAAATGAAATTCAAAGCCTGGAAACATAAATATAATATAAGAGAAGTTTCTGTTATTTTTACAGACAGAACCTTAGGAGAGTCTAAAATGAGTGGAGGTATTTTTTACGAAGCTCTTTTTGGTGTAATAAACATGAGGTTAAAAGGATTACCAAAAAAATAGAATTATGAGTGCTTACTTAATCAAAAATGCAAAAATAGTTAACGAAAACAACTCTTTTTTAGGTGATGTTCTTATTGAGAACGAAATCATAAAAGAAATAGGTACAGACATTTCAGTATCAGAAAGCGTAAAGGTTATAGATGCTACAGGCAAGTATTTAATACCTGGTTTTATAGACGATCAAGTACACTTTAGAGAACCTGGTTTAACTCACAAAGCTAATATTGAAACTGAGAGTAGAGCAGCAGCTGCAGGTGGAATTACAACTTTTATAGAGCAACCTAATACAGTACCAAATGCTACAACTCAAGAATTATTAGAAGATAAGTTTATAATTGCCTCTAAAACATCTTACGTAAATTACTCTTTTATGTTTGGAGGAACTAATAACAATTTGGAAGAGTTATTAAAAACAGACCCTAAAAAAGTAGCAGGAATTAAACTTTTCTTAGGTTCATCTACAGGAAATATGTTAGTAGATGATGTAGAAGTTTTAGAAAAAATATTTTCTTCTACAGATATGATTATTTCTTTACATTGTGAAGATGAAGCTACTATTAGAAAAAACACAGCCATCTATAAAGAAAAATTTGGTGATGATATTCCAATAAAATATCACCCAGAAATTAGAAGCGAAGAGGCTTGTTATATTTCATCTTCTAAAGCAGTAGAATTGGCAAAAAAGACAGGTGCACGAATTCATATTTTTCATTTATCAACAGAAAAAGAAACACATCTTTTTAGAAACGATATTCCTTTAGAAGAGAAAAAAATTACTGCAGAAGTTTGTGTACATCACTTATGGTTTAATGATAAAGATTACGAAGAAAAAGGAACATTTATTAAGTGGAATCCTGCTGTAAAAACAGAAGCAGACAGACAAGGTTTGTGGAAAGCGTTGTTAGATGATAGAATTGATGTTTTAGCAACAGACCATGCACCACATACTTTAGAAGAAAAATCGAATACCTACTTAAATGCACCTAGTGGAGGTCCTTTAGTACAACATGCAGTTTTAGCTATTTTAGAAAAAGTAAAAGAAGGAGTTATTCCTATCGAAAAAGCTGTTGAAAAAATGAGTCATAATCCTGCAAAATTATTTCAAATAGAAAAAAGAGGATTTGTTAAAGAAGGTTACTTTGCAGATTTGGTTTTAATAGATGATAATAAAGCACAAACTGTATCAAAAGATAATGTTTTATACAAATGTGGTTGGTCTCCTTTTGAGGGTACTACTTTTTCATCAACAATCACACATACGTTTGTGAATGGAAATTTAATTTATAACCAAGGTACTTTTAATGATAAAATAAAAGGAAAACGCCTTACTTTTAATCGCTAAAAAATGAGAAATACTAGCTATTTTCTACTTTTCTTTTTTTTAGTTTCTTGTACAAGCAATACTATTTTTGAAAAGCCAGAAGATTTAATACCCAAAGATACAATGAGCATCTTAATACAAGAAATGTTAATTGCTTCTTCTGCAGAGTATATTAAAAATAAAAATCTAGAAAGAAATGTAAACTACATGCCTTTAGTTTATGATAGATTTAAAATAGATAGTGTTCGTTTTCAAAAATCTAACGAGTATTATATGTCTAAAATAGATGAATATCAAGAAATTTTTGAAGACGTAAAAAATAGTATAGAGCAGCAAAAAGCTAAGTTAGATAAACTTAAAACTGAAAAAGACTCTCTAAGATTAGATTCGATTAAAATGCGAAAAAAATATAAACAAGAGCTTAAAAAACTAGACACTTTACCAAAAAACTTAGATAAGATATAGGTTTTTTTAGAAATAATAAAAACCTATTTTTTCGGGAAATTTTCACAAATTCTTTGGATAGATTTATCAATAGTTTCAAATTGATAACCTAACGTACTTATAATCTTTTGTGATGAATACTTAGACACAGAATGTGCACTTCTTGCAGAATATTTACTTAGTAAAGGAGTAACTCCGTTTATTTTTGAAACTAGCCAAGCAAATCTCCAAAAAAATTCTGTTTGCCATTTTTTTATTTTTATAGAAGGTCTTTTTTTACCAAAAGCATCAGCAATTAAAAAAAAGATTTCTTTAAACGATTTGTTTTCAGATACTAAAATAAAACGTTCGTTTTTTATATCACTATTCATCAATTTAATCATTGGTTTCACTACATCTTGTACAGTAATAAAACCTGTTACTCCTGTTGTATAATGCTTAAAACCATTAAATACTTGTTTAAACAATTTTCCAGAACCTGATTCCCAAAAACCACTTCCTAAAATTACTCCAGGATTTACAATTACAACATCAACACCTTCTTGGCTTGCTCTCCAAACTTCCATTTCTGCTCCAAATTTGGTTATAGAATAGCCACTATTGTCTAGTTCTTTATTCCATTCGCAAGTTTCATCAATAATATCTTGCCCAATTTTTGCATCACCAACAGCAGCAATAGAGCTAACAAAACATAATTTATCAATTTTGGCATCAATGGCAAGGTTTACCATAATTGCTGTACCATGTATATTTACCTTACGCATTTCTCTATAATCTCTTGGATTAAAAGAAATAAATGCAG
>CAXBAC010000037.1:0-11907 GCA_963973485.1 uncultured Polaribacter sp.
GATTTTGATAAGACCACCATTTTTTATGGTTATGATGAAAATAATTTAGCCTTAAACAACTTGCCTTTAAGTGTTTTTGGTGTTGAACAAGATTTTAAATTTCCTACTGTTTATTTTGCTGATAAAAAAGTTTATGAAACTAAGAATGCTTTAGAAAAAACAAATTATGCATTAGACCAAGAGAAAATTAAAAGAGAAGTATCACAGCAGTATTATCAACTTGTGTATGCAAAACAAAAATTAAAAACATTACATTTTTTAGATAGTTTATTCCAAAATTTTGCTCAAAAAGCTATTCGTAAATTTGAGTTAGGTGAAACAAACTATTTAGAAATGATTACTGCAAAGTCTAAACAGAAACAATTAAAAATCAACTACAACAAGGCTTTGCAAGAAGTTATATTATGTAAAGAAAATCTAAAGGCAGTTGTGCAAGTTGATACTTTAACTATTGAAGATAATGCTCTAAAAATGCTAAGCGTAAAAAATAAAAGTATTACTAATAATGCTGGTTTAGCGTATTTTAAATGCGAAATACAATAGTCTTGTTGCTAGTTTAAAACAACATCAAGAGTCTATAAAATACTATAATAATGAAGGCGAAAAAATTAAAAATGAGATTATAAAAACTGCAAATAGCTCTTTTAGAGAAGGGGAAATTGACTTTTTTCAATACTTGCAAAGTATAGAAACAGCAAAAGAAATAGAGCTTTCTTACTTAGAAGAGTTGAATGCGTATAATCAAAATATTATTCAAATAAATTATCTTATCATTAATCCTTTTTGAAAATGAAAATCAAATATATTATCATCATATTTATCTTATTTACCAGTTGTAAAAAAGATAATACAGCTTTAGAAAAAAGTATTGTATTACCAGAACAAAATAAGCTAATTAGCATTAGTAAAAAACAGTTCGAGGCAAAAAATATGAAACTTGACTCAATTTCAAAACAATCATTTTACACTACTGTAAACGCTACAGGAGTTATAGATGTTCCACCAGAAAACAAAGCAGTTATTAGTAGTTTTATGGGTGGTTTTGTGACTAAAAATCAACTTTTAATTGGTGATAAAGTTAACAAAGGTCAACTAGTTGCTACTTTGCAAAACACAGCTTTTGTAGAGCTTCAACAAGAATATTTGGAAATAGTTGAAAAATTACAGTTTTTAAAAGTTGAATATGAAAGGCAGGAAAAACTTTATAAAGAATTGATTACCTCTAAAAAAAACTATCTAAAAGCAGAAAGTAACTACAAAAGTAATTTAGCTATTTACAAAGGTTTATATAAAAAACTACAAATGTTAAACATAAATCCTAAGGCTGTTGAACAAGGAAAAATAACATCCACAATAAATCTATTTTCACCAATAAATGGCTATGTAACAAAGATAAATGCAAGTAATGGTTCTTTTATTTCATCAGAAAATGCTTTACTAGAAATTATAAATACAGATCATATTCATTTAGAGCTCAATATTTTTGAAAACGATATTTTAAAAATCAAAAAAGATCAAAAAATAAAATTTAAAATACCTGAAGCTTCATCTCGAACATTTAATGCAGAAGTTTATTTAGTAGGCACATTTATAGATGAAAATAGAACTGTTAAAATTCATGGTCATATTGAAAATGACGAGAAAACAAACTTTATCTCTGGCATGTTTATAGAAGCAGAAATTATTACTAACGAAATTAACAAAAGTGCTTTACCAAAAAGTGCCATCATAAAAAGTGATGAACAAAACCAAATACTTGTCTTTAAAAAAATTGAAAATGAAAACTATATTTTTGATGAAATTGAAATAGTTACTGGCTTAGAAAATGAAAAATTTATTGAAGTAAAAACTCCAGAATTATTGTTTGGTAAAAAAGTACTATCAAAAACAACTACAAACGATTAACTAATTATTAATTATAAGCTATCATATTGAGGTTTTTATTACTTTAGCTTTATAAGTCTTTTAATAAACAAAAACATGAAAAAATTCACTGTATTACTCTTATTCTTTGCTACTACATTCTCACTTGCCCAAGAAGCTGAAACAAAATACCCTCAAGATATTGACAAAAAATATGAATTTAAAGTAAACGTTTTAACTCTAGTTGCTGGCCCTTGGATAGATGCATCCTTTGAAAAACTAATAAACGAAGAGTCTTCTTACGGTTTGTCTGCAACATACAATACAAATACAGATGAAAGCGATTTAAATTATGCCATAACTCCTTACTACAGAAGATACTTTTCTGGAAAATTTGCTAGAGGTTTTTTTGTAGAAGGTTTTGGAGCATTATTCTCTGCTAGAGATTATGAAGGGTTTTACAATTATAATAACGAATTTGAAACTGGTTTTGCAATGGGCGTTTCTGTAGGAGGAAAATTTGTTTCTAAAAAAGGATTTACTACAGAGTTGTTATTAGGTGTGGGTAGAAACTTAATTAGGGATAGCAATTATGAAGGTTTTCCAAGAATAGGAATTTCTGTAGGTTATCGATTCTAATTATTTTTAGTATATTAAAACACACTTAAAGAAATAGTTATGAAAAAATTAGTTGTACTTTTTACAGTTTTTACAGCATCATTTTGCTATGCTCAAAGAGAGCTAAAACTAGATATTGCAGATGCACTTGTAATTAGAAGTATCGAGGTTTCTTACGAAAATTACTTGTCTGAAGAATCTTCTTTTGGTATTTCAGCACTTTTTAATTTGGCAGAACAGGATGAAAGTTTTAGGTACAATGAAAATATGATGATTACTCCATATTATAGACACTACTTTTCTACAAATGCACAATGGAACTTTTTTGGGGAAGGATTTGTAGGTATTAATTCAGGAAAAACAGAATCTGTAAAAGATTCTGGTGTTTACGATGTTAATTATACTGATGGTGCATTAGGTATTGCTGTTGGTACAAAATATGTTGCCAAAGGCGGCTTAGTTATAGATATTTATGGTGGAGTTGGTCGAAATTTATTTGGTTCAAATTCGCCAGTTTTAGTTCCAAGAGTTGGTTTAAATGTTGGTTGGCAATTTTAATAAAAACTTTAAAATGCATCTTAATAAAGTTTTAACTATACTCCTTTTTTGTAATTCATTTTCTTCTGCTTTATCTCAACATAAAGATACTTTAGCTACAAAGTACGTGAGTAAAAAATGGTCTAAAGAAATTAGGAATATTATAGATTTTGATAACCTATTCGTTAAAAAAACTGGAGAAAAGATCGATAAAGTAACTTTTTTTAAAATGAAAAAGAAGTTAGGTGACGCAGTTATCGAAGAAAAGCTAAATTATAATGGAGAAGTTATTAAATATTTAGCCGTCTTTGGTACCTCTTCTAAATTTAGCATTGCAGATACGAACAATAAGCCGAAAGTTGGTGAACTCTATCCCAATATTGGCTTTACAACAATAGACAATAAAAAAAATAAATTAAGAGATTTAAAGGGCAAAATAGTTATTCTTAGATTTGAATTAGACACAGAAAAATTTAGAATAATGAAAGACGAATTATCGTTACTTAATACAGCTATAAACAAGTTTGGTAAAAATAATTTTAAAACTTTTGTTATATTTTCCTTTTCTTCAAGTAAAGAAATACTAAAATCATATTTTGCTACAAAAGAAAATTTTGAGTTTGTAGAAAAAGCTGTTCGATTGGCAACAAAACTTAAAATAAATAGAACTCCAACAACTTTGGTTATTGATAAAAGTGGTAAACTAGTAAATTATTATAAGCGTATTGAAGATATTGATTTAAAAAAAATATTAGAATCCTCATCAAAATAAAGTTGATGAGGATTATTTCTTTTAAAACTATGCTTTCATTTTTTTAAGCCAAGTTTTAACGCTTACTTCAGCTTTAATAATATCTTTTAATTCTGTAATTTTAACGCGTTTTTGATCCATAGAGTCTCTATGTCTTATGGTAACACATTTATCATCTAAAGTATCATGATCTACAGTTATACAAAAAGGTGTACCTGCAGCATCTTGCCTTCTATAACGTTTACCAACTGCATCTTTTTCATCATAAAACACATTAAAGTCCCACTGTAAATCTTCCATAATTTCTTTAGCAACTTCTGGTAAACCATCTTTTTTAACTAAAGGAAAAACTGCTGCTTTATAAGGTGCTAAAACTGCTGGTAGCTTTAAAACAGTTCTTGTAGTACCATTTTCTAATTCTTCTTCTTGTAAAGAATTTGAAAACACTGCTAAAAACATTCTATCTAAACCAATTGAGGTTTCAACCACATAAGGAGTGTAACTTTTGTTTTCTTCATGATCAAAATATTGTAATTTTTTTCCTGAATGTTCTTCATGTGCTTTTAAGTCAAAATCTGTTCTTGAATGAATTCCTTCTAATTCTTTAAATCCAAAAGGAAATTTAAATTCAATATCTGAAGCTGCATCTGCATAATGTGCCAATTTTTCATGATCGTGAAAACGATAGTTGTCTGATCCCATGCCTAAAGAAAGATGCCATTTCATTCTGGTTTCCTTCCAGTTTTCATACCATTCTTTTTGAGTTCCTGGTTTTACAAAAAACTGCATTTCCATTTGTTCAAACTCACGCATTCTAAAAATAAATTGTCTAGCAACAATTTCATTTCTAAAAGCTTTACCTGTTTGTGCAATTCCAAAAGGAATTTTCATTCGGCCAGTTTTTTGAACATTTAAAAAATTTACAAAAATTCCTTGTGCTGTTTCTGGGCGTAAATACACTTGTGTAGAATTGTCTGCAGAAGCACCAATTTTGGTTCCAAACATTAAGTTAAACTGCTTAACTTCTGTCCAATTTTTAGAACCTGTTAAAGGATCTGCAATCTCTAATTCTTCTATTAACAATTTAACGTCTGCTAAATCTTCATTCTCTAAAGATTTACCCATTCTAGAAAGAATTGTATTTATTTTCTCTTGATACCCTAAAACTCTACCATTTGTAGCAACAAATTCTTCTTTGTTAAAAGCATCTCCAAAACGTTTTGCAGCTTTTTTAACTTCTTTTTCTATTTTAGCTTCAATCTTAGCACAATAATCTTCTATTAAAACATCTGCTCTATAGCGTTTTTTTGAATCTTTATTATCAATTAAAGGATCGTTAAAAGCATCTACGTGTCCAGAAGCTTTCCATGTTGTTGGGTGCATTAATATTGCAGCATCTATACCTACAATATTTTCGTGCATTTGCACCATGGCTTTCCACCAATAATCTCTAATATTTTTCTTTAACTCAACTCCATTTTGAGCATAATCGTAAACCGCACTTAAACCGTCATAAATTTCAGAAGACTGAAATACATAACCGTATTCTTTTGCATGCGATAATACTTTTTTAAATTGATCTTCTTGTTTTGCCATAATGAGCGCAAAGATAAAGGTTTGCTTACTTTTTTCAAGAAAAATCTACTCTACTTTTTTGCATCTATAGATAAAAGCTGGAGGTATGTTTAAAGGCTCAAAACCTAGTGAAATTGCGTCTTTAAAAACACTATTTAACTTCTTTAAATAGGTTAAGCTGTATTGATATTGAATAAACGAACCATTTTTGTCTAAAACCTTATAAGATTTCTGCAAAATATCTTCTGATATATTGTCTGGAATTATTGTTAATGGTAAACTAGAAATTATAAAATCTACAGTATTTACGTTTAGTTTTTGTAGCTCGATTTCTATGTTTTCTGCAGATGATTTTAATAAAATAAGCTGAGGATGATTTATTACTTGTAACTGACTAAAAAAATTATTATTGATCTCAAAACAAATCAATATTGCTTTTGGAGGTAGGTTTTTTAAAATAAACTTAGTTATTGCTCCATTTCCAGCACCTAATTCTACAATCACCTTAACTGATGAAAAGTCAATTTCTTTCAACATTCTTTTTGATAGAAATCGTGAACTTGGTGTAATAGTTCCTAAAGTTTTGATATTTACAAATGCTTCTTTTAAAAATTTTATTCTATCAGACAATTTTATTCTTTAATTTTTAAGTATATTTCTAAAAAATGTTATGTAAAGATGCGGTTTTTAAAAGACTTATTCTACCTTTTTTATCCAAAATTATGTGCTATCTGCGAGCTAAAACTGGTGCAGCAAGAAAATACAATATGTACTTTGTGTAGACATGATTTACCCTTAACCAACTTTAATAACTTTACCAACAATAAAATTACGCAAACTTTCTATGGTAGAGCTTTAATAGAAAAAGGGTATGCATTGTTATTATACAGAAAAAAAGGAAGTACGCAGAAATTAATTCAAGAATTAAAATACAAAGGCAATGAAGAAATTGGAGATTTCTTTGGCAATTGGCTTGGAGAAATGTTAAAAGAAAATAAAGAATTTGCACATATTGATTATATAATTCCTGTGCCTTTACATCCAAAAAAATTAAAACAAAGAGGCTATAATCAAGTAAGTAAGTTTGGTGAAAGGCTTAGTTTTTATCTAGAAAAACCTCTTATAGAAAACAAATTAATTCGTGTATCTAAAACCATAACACAAACCTTAAAGACACGTTTTGAGCGATTTAATAATTTAGACACAAAATTTCAACTCCAAAATCCATCTTTTTTTGACAACAAAAACATTCTAATTATAGATGATGTGATTACAACAGGTGCTACTTTAGAGGCTTGTGCTAAAGAATTTCAAAAAGCAAAAAATTGTACAGTAAATATATTAACTATGGCTTATACAGAATAATATTTATGATTTTTATTTCAAAAATTAATCGTTATTTTGTGTAAAATTTATTTTTTGTGAAAGTAGTTTATAAGTTTCTTTTTATAGTAATGATAATGTTTATTGTATCAAGTTGTGCAAGAACAGGAAGGCCAGATGGTGGTCCAAAAGATGAAAGTGCTCCTTTATTTGTTACAGCAAACCCTGCTTATGAAACTGTGAATTTTAATAAAAAAGAAATTCGGTTGAATTTTGACGAATTTGTAGTTCTTAAAAACTTAAACAAACAATTGGTAGTTTCTCCTCCAATGAAAAACCCGCCATTAATTACCCCTCAAGGCACACCAAGTAAATTTATTAATATTGAGATTATAGATACATTAAAAACAAACACAACGTATATTTTTAATTTTGGAAGTGCCATACAAGATAATAATGAAGGCAATAAATTAGAAAACTTTAAATACGTTTTTTCTACTGGTAGTTATATAGACTCTTTAACAACGTTTGGTTCTGTAAAAGACGCTAAACTATTAGAAACCCCAAGAAATGTAAATATTTTACTATATAAAATGGATAGTTCTTTTAATGATTCAATCATTTACAAATCCAAACCAAATTATATTACAAGCACTTTAGATACTACTAATTTTAATTTTACCAATCTTAGAAAAGGAAATTACCTAATGCTGGCTTTAAAAGAACCTGTTAACGATTACATTTTCAACCCTATAACAGATAAAATAGGGTTTATAACAGATACTATTCAATTGCCAAGAGATAGTATTGTAGACCAACCAATTATTTTATTTAAAGAAGCACAACCCTATGCTTTTACTCGAGGAAAAGAGGTTACAAAAGGTAAAATTGAATTTGGTTTTGAAGGTAATGCAAAAAACATGCAGGTAAACATGTTATCTGATGTTCCTTCTGACTTTAAAAGTGTTGCTAAATTTGATGTTGAAAAAGACACATTAAACTTCTGGTTTACTCCATTTGAAACAGATTCTTTAAATTTTGAAATTGTAAATAAAAATTTTGCAGATACAGTAACTGTTAGATTGAGAAAAAAGAAAATAGACTCTTTAGTTTTAACTCCTTCTCACAGAAACACATTGCATTTTAGAGATACTTTTTTTGTAAGTAGTAATAACCCAATTACAAAAATAGACTCAACTAAATTTACTCTTTTTAACAAAGATACCTTGGCCGTAGATTTTAGTATGCTTGCTTCTAAAAAAGAAAATAAAATTGCTTTTATTTTTGATAAAAAACCTCAAGAAAAGTACAATCTTAGGGCATTACCAAATGCTTTTACAGATATTTTTAATGTGCCTAATGATTCTTTAAGCTATAATTTTTCTACTAAAGAAATAGATGATTATAGTAGAATAACCTTAAACATTAATAACAGCAATGCTAAAAATTTAATTATTGAACTTTTATCTGGTAAAGATCAAGATAAAATTGTAGAAAGGCGTTTTGTAAACACCTCTTCTCAAATTGTTTTTGATTTATTACCCCCTCAAAAATATACAGTTAGAGCAATTATAGACGAAAACAAAAACAACAAGTGGGACACTGGAAATTACCTGAAAAAACAGTTACCAGAAAAAATAATTTACAATAAAGCTATAAATAATTATGCCTTAAGAGCCAATTACTTTCTTGAAGAAAATTTTATAATTAATTAAACTTCTAAAGCTTGCTCCAAATCTGCTAATAAATCTTCTATAGCTTCAATACCAACACTTAAACGGATTAAAGCATCTGTAATTCCTATTTTTAAACGTTCTTGTTCTGGAATAGAACCATGAGACATGGTTACAGGATGATTTACCAAACTTTCTACACCTCCTAAAGACTCTGCCAATGTAAATAACTTTGTGCTTTCTAAAAACGCAAACGTTGCTTTTTTAGATTCATCTTTAAGCTTAAAAGAAACCATTCCTCCAAAATCGTTCATTTGCTTCTTAGCAATTGCATAACTTTCATGCGTTTCTAAACCTGGATAATAGAACTTGCCTACTTTTGAATGTGCTTCTAAAAATTTAGCCACTTTCAACCCGTTTTCACAATGTCTTTGCATTCTAACATGTAATGTTTTTATTCCTCTTAGTGCTAAAAAAGCATCCGTAGGTGCTGCAATTGCACCTGCAGCAAATTGTATAAAATGAATTTCTTTGGCTAAATTTTCATCTTTTACCATTAAAGCTCCCATTACCAAATCTGAGTGACCTCCTAAATATTTTGTAGCAGAATGCATTACAATATCTGCTCCTAAATCTAATGGTTTTTGTAAATATGGTGTTGCAAAAGTATTATCTACAGCTATTAAAATAGAATTTTCTTCTTCTTTTACAGCAGATGAAATAGCTGTAATATCTGCAATTTTCATTAATGGATTTGTTGGAGTTTCTATCCAAACTAATTTTGTGTTTGGAGTTATAGCATTGGTTACATTTGCTATAGTATTCATATTTACAAACGAAAATTCTAAGCCATATTTTTGAAACAATTGAATAAACATTCTATACGTTCCTCCATACAAATCATCTCCAGCAATAACTTCGTCACCAGGTTTTAATAAACGTAAAACTGCATCTACTGCAGCCATACCAGAAGCAAACGCAAAACCATGTGTTCCATTTTCTATTGCTGCAAAACTCTTTTCTAAAGCAGTTCTTGTAGGGTTTGTTCCTCTTGCATAAGCATAGCCTTTATGCTCACCAGGACTAGATTGTGCAAAGGTTGATGTTAAAAAAACAGGTGGCATTACAGCTCCTGTTGTTTCTTCTGGTTGTTGACCTCCGTGAATGGTTTTGGTATTGAACTTCATAATTAAAGAATGACTAAAAATTACTAAAAACAAAAAACTATCAAACAAGTTTAGCCCAGATTGAACGACTTGTTTGAGCTCTTTTTGAGTTTGCGAAAAAAAGCGAGTTTGATACTGAATCAAGTTCAGTACAAGAAGCTGGAAATAGCTTCTAAAACTATAAAAACTTCTTTATAGACCTAATAATTCCATAATGAATTCCTTCATGAAAATTATTAAACGGAATTGCATTTTCTATATTAGAAAGCACAAACCCGGTGCTTGTTGGGTATTCTTTATAGTTCTCAAAAATTCCTGCCTCAAAATCTTCTTCTAAGGTATCTGGCAAACCCATTAACAACTCTTTCACTTCATCAAACTCTTCTGCTGTAAAGGTTTTTGTTGGTACAGTTCCTTTCCTGTGTTGCTCAACCAAATCATCTGGACAAAGCAAGTTTACACCAGACAAACCATAATGTAATAACTGTTGTGTAACCACAACATGTGCAACATTCCAAGCAATATTATTTTTAAAACCTTCAGGTATTTTATGTAATTCTTCTAAAGATAAACCATCGATTTCCTTTAAGATTAAATCTCTAGATTTTCTTAAAATATTAAATTGAGTCTTCATTTTTATACTTAATTTTGATACTGTAAATATAATTGATATAACATGAAAAAAGTTTATTTTTTAAAAACTTGTGATACTTGCAAACGTATTTTAAAGGAAGTAAATGTTGAAGGTTTTGAGCAACAAGAAATTAAAAGTAACCCTGTAAATGAAGCTCAATTGCAAGAAATGTATGCACTTTCTGGTAGTTATGAAGCTTTGTTTAACAAACGTGCTAGATTGTATAAATCTTTGGGTTTAAAAGATAAAAACTTAACTGAAAACGATTTTAAAAAATATTTATTAGAAGAATATACCTTTCTAAAAAGACCAGTTTTTATTATTGATGATAAGATTTTTATAGGAAATAGTAAAAAAGAGATAGAAAAAGTAAAAGAGAACGTAAGTTAATACGTTCTCTTTTTGTTTTAAAATTTATCTGAGTTAGCTAATAGTTTTGCCAATTCTTCTTTAGTCATACTTGTTTTAAGACCTAAAAGCACCAGATTATCATCATCGCTATTTGCTTTAAAGATGATTTCTTTTATTAAATTATTCTTCTCTAAAGTATACAATTCAGCTTTGCTATCATCACCTTTTACGCGAACCATTGTTTTTAGATTGTGTTTTCTGATGTATTTTTTAAAATCTTTAGAAACAGTTTGATTTTCATTATCAAAAACCATTAATTTAAAATTTCCAGATTTTTTAAGTCTGCAACTTCATCTGAATCATCATCACTAAAAAATGAACCTACCATAGATGCAGATACGTTTAATGAAAATTGAGAATGTTCTTTATGATTTTTATAAAACTTTTTAAAACTTGATGTTTGTGCTGATGCAGATAAAACAAAAAGTGCAAATACAAATGTGATTAGTTTTTTCATGTTACTTGGTTTTCTTTTCAGACGAGTAACAAGTTGTTTTGTTACAATTGTTTATTTTTTTGCAACCAAGTATTGGTTCTTAAAACTGCATTTTGTTGAATGTCTTTCCAGAAAAGATTGATATCACCCACATGATAATTTTTCATAAATGACATAAAAAAACGTGCTGGAAATTTAGGGTTTGTACTCCAAACCAAACCATCTGTAATTTCAATTTCTAGCGCATTTTTATAGATTTTTTTATTTGAATATAAAAAACCTTTATGTTGTTCTAAAGTTGTAGTTTTAGTTAAATCCCAAGTAATAGGATTTGTAGTTACACTTCCTTTAAAGTAATCTTTACCTTTTTTTGAATAATGTCCTTTTTTAAATGTATTCCATACTACAAAACCACCAGTTTCATTAGGCTTTTTCATCACTTTAATAGCCTTAAATTGATTTGGCTTTACAATTGTACCTACAATATATGCTGCTATTAATTGATTTTGTAACGGTTTATCATCAAAAAAATCTCGTAGTAAAAACTTGGTATGTGTAGAACCTAGACTATGACTTGCAATAATTATGGGTCTTCCTTTATTGTATTTTTTTAAATACACTTCAAATGCTTTTTTTACATCAGTATATGCTAATAATAGAGCCTCTTCCCCTCCATTTTTCATGTTTGAATAAGATCTTAAATGGGCTTGTCTATAATAAGGCACATACAATTTACCTGCAGTTGTAAACGCTGAAGCTTGAAACAAAACTGCTGTATTAAAAACTTTTTCTTGTTGCAATTTATCATCAATAGGGACATTCCATCTTGCATCATTTTTTTCTGTATTTAAGGTTGGGTACACATAAAAAACATCTGCCAGTAACGTATCTATTTGTTTAGAGGAAAACTCCTGTAAAGC
>CAXBAC010000038.1:0-11899 GCA_963973485.1 uncultured Polaribacter sp.
TTCAATAGCAGTAAAAAACAATGATTTTTGGGTAGTTTATGGAGGTTATGATATTACTTATACACCTATACAAAGACGAGCAGGTTTTAGTCATTTTAATGGTGAAAGTTGGATAAACACACCATTTAATCCAGATTTTCCTGTTATCGATTTAAATCATATCAGCATAGATCCAAATGCGGTAAACAAAGTTTATATGAGTTCTTTTGGAGATACTGGAGCTATAAATTCAGTTTCTACAGGAGGTCTTTTAGTTGTTGAAAATGATGAGATTTCTACATTTTACAATCATTTAAATAGTGGTTTAGAAGATTTAGAACCAACACAACCTAATAGAGTTACAGTAAGAATAAGTGCTACTACTTTTGATAGGCAAGGAAATTTATGGGTTGCCAATATCAATAGAACAGATGAACTTAAAAAACTTAATACTTCTGGTTCTTGGAGTAGTTTCGATTTAAGTGATTTAAAGACAAATCCTTCTCAATTTGGTTTGAGTGAAATAGCTATAGACAACAACAATACTATTTGGATGGGAACTAGAAGAAATGGTATTTACGCTTTTAATGAAAATGGAAATAGAAAAAGAGCGCTTCTAAACACTCCAAACCTTGGAAATTTACCAGATACAGACGTATTAACAGTGGTAGCAGATAGAAATAATAGAATTTGGATGGGCACCAGAAGTGGAATGGTTGTCTTTAGAAATGCAGCATCTGTATTTGGGGCAGATGTTTTAAATGCACAACCTGTAATTATTGAAGAAAACGGAATTGGAGAACGTTTATTAGGAGATCAAAGAGTAAATACAATTGCAATTGATGGTGCAGATAATAAGTGGTTTGGTACAGATAATGGAGGTGTTTTATACACAAACCCTTCTGGGCAAACAACATTGGCAAACTTTAGTACGCAAAATTCTCCTTTACCTTCCAATAGAATTTTAAAAATTAGAGTTGATGATGTTAGTGGTAAAGTATACTTTGCAACAGATAAAGGTATTGTAGCTTACAATAGCAATGTTGCTCCTTTTGGAGATACACTAGATGAAATTTATGCATACCCAAACCCAGCATTAAAAAACCACGAAACAGTAACCATAGATGGTAGAAATGGTACAAATTTACCTAAAGGAACAAACGTAAAAATTTTAGATATTGCAGGTAATTTAGTGTACGAAACCAATGTTGTAGAAGGTCAAGAATTACAAGGAGGTAAGGTAATTTGGAATAAAAAAAACTTAGCAGGTACCAAAGTTGCTTCTGGAATTTATATTGTTTTAATGTCTAATGATGATGGTTCTGAAAAAGCAACAACAAAAATAGCAATCGTTAATTAATGGCAATTGTTAACACAAAAGCAATAGTATTAAGCGCACTAAAATATGGTGATACAAGCCTAATTGTAAAATGCTACACCCAAGAAGAAGGCGTTAAATCGTACATGATAAGAGGTGTTTTAAAACCCAAAAAAAAGGGAATTACCATTGCATATTTTCAACCACTTACTCAATTAAAAATTGTAGCAAATCATAATACAAAAGGTAACCTAAACTCTATTAAAGACGTTCAAATTTATCAACCTTATAAAAGTATTTACACCAATATTGTTAAGCAATCTGTAGTATTGTTTTTATCAGAAGTTCTAAGTAATGCTATTCAAGAAGAAGAGAAAAACACAACACTTTACGAGTTTTTAGAAACAGCATTTACATGGTTAGATTTGCATGATAATATTGCTAATTTTCACTTACTTTTTCTATTAAACTTAACAGGATATTTAGGTTTTTATCCAGATTTATCTGATAAAGATAAAAATGGGTTCGATTTATTAGAAGGTGTCTTTTCTAATGAAATATCCAACAAAAATGTAATTTATAAAAATGATTTTTATCAATTTAAAAAACTGTTAGGCATAAATTTTGATGCTTTAGAAAAAGTGTCTTTTAGTAAAGCAGAAAGACAAGTTGTTTTACAGATAATAATTGACTATTTTAAATTACATTTGGGCAATTTTAGAAACCCAAAGTCATTACAAGTATTAGAAACCGTTTTTAGATGATAATGAAACATTTTATTTTTACTATCCTTTTTTTTACGACTACTATTTCTTTAGCACAAAACGTAAAAGTGTTAGATAAACAAACTGGTAAAATTGTTAAAAATGTTAGTATTTTTAATGAAGCAAATACGGTTAGTTTAACCACAAATGATAATGGAATTGCAGATATTTCATCAATAGGAGATAATGAAATAATTTATTTTTCACATTTATCTTACGCAATTTATAGGGTTAAAAAATCTGTCTTAAAGAATAAAAACTATGTTGTTTACCTTAAAAAACAATCAGAACAGTTAGATGAAATAGTAATTTCTGCGTTTAAAAAAGATGAAAAATCAAATAGAATTGCAGAACAAATTGCTATACTTTCCAAAAAAGATATTCGCAAAGTTTCACCTCAAACATCAGCAGATTTATTGGCTGCAGTTCCTGGAATAAAGGTTCAAAAATCGCAATTTGGTGGAGGTAGCCCTGTAATTAGAGGTATGGAGTCTAATAGAGTTTTATTGGTAGTTGATGGTGTACGAATGAACAATGCAATTTATAGAAAAGGACATTTGCAAAATTCAATTACATTATCACCAAACTTATTAGAAAAAACCGAAGTTGTTTTTGGGCCATCATCTGTAATTTATGGTTCAGATGCTTTAGGTGGTGTAATTCATTATTACACAAAAACGCCTAAACTTTCTGAAGAACATAAAGTTGAAAGTCAGCTTTTTTCTAGATTTTCAACAGTTAATCAGGAAGTTACTACCAATGTTTCTGCAGAAGTAAGTTTTAGCAATTGGGCATCTTATACAAACATTTCATATTCAGATTTTGGTGATTTAAAAGCGGGTAAAAATAGAAATCATGGTTTTTCTGATTGGGGTAAAGTATTTTATTATTCAGAAAATGTAAATGGCAACTATGCTGTAAACCCCACATTAAATTCAGATCCAAATTTATTAAGAAATACAGGCTACAATCAAACAGATGTTTTACAAAAATTCTTTGTGCCTTTGTCTAAAAATACAGATTTAAAACTAAATTTTCAATATTCTACATCTTCAAATATTCAAAGATTTGATCGATTAACAGAACTAAAAGACCTTACAGATATTTCTTCATTAAAATTTGCAGAATGGTATTATGGACCACAAGAAAGGTTATTAATTTCTTCTCAATTTCTTGTAAATCCAGATAAAAACTGGTTAGAAAGTGGAGCAATTACAGCTGCATATCAAAATATAAAAGAGAGTAGAATTCAACGTAAATTTGGTAGTTTAGATAGGTCTTACAGAAAAGAAACTGTTAATGTTTTTAGTTTGAATGGTGATTTTTCTGTACCTATTACAGAAGATAAATCGCGAATTTTATCTTACGGTTTTGAGTTTGCTTACAATGATGTAGCCTCTAATTCTTATGGAAAAACATTAAATATTGAAAACAATGAAATTGTGGGGTTTTCAAACGATTTTAAAGTACAATCCAGGTATCCAGATGGAGGAAGTAACTTTTTAACTTCAGCAATTTATGTAGGCTACAGACAAGATTTAAATAAAAAATCAACCTTAAATACAGGAATACGTTTTACAAACATTAATAAAAACGCAACTTGGGTAGATGAAACATTTTTAACTTTTGATGATAAAACCATCACTAGAAATAATTCTTCTATAACTGCAACTTTAGGATATGTGTATAGACCAAGTAGAAATTGGCAATTGAACAGTGTATTGTCATCTGGTTTTAGATCACCAAATATAGATGATGTAGGTCGTGTTCGAGAAAAAGCAGGCAATGTTACCATTCCTAACATCAATGTAAGCCCAGAGTTTGCCTACAATGCAGAAGTTGGTGTTTTAAAATATTTTAACAATCGTAAATTTCGTTTGGGAGCAAATATGTACTATACTTTGTTAGATAACTATATACAAAGAGATTTTGTTTATAATGCAGATGGATCCATAAAACAAGTAGAATTTGATGGTGAATTTGGTAATGCAGTAAACAACCAGAATAAAGGTACAGCTTATATATTTGGGTATACCGTAAATTATTTGGGTAAAATATCTAATACTGTAAATACTTCTGGATTTATAACCTACACAAAAGGTAGAACTTATGATACAGAAGAGCCAATGTCTTCTATTCCTCCTTTATTTGGTCAATTTGAAGTAAATTATACCAAAGACAAAATTGCTTTAGGTGCAGAAATTCGTTTCAATAGCAAAAAAGATATAGAAGATTTTAATTTTACAGAAGGTATAGATAATCATGATTTAACACCAGTTGTAAACCCTAATGCAGCTAATGATGAAGATAAATATTTTGGTTCACCAAGTTGGATGACTTTAGGAATAAATGGTAATTATGAAGTAAACAATAATTTTTCTGTACAGGCAAGATTAGATAATATTTTAGATGAACATTATATAGAATTTGCATCAGGAGTTTCTTCTCCAGGTAGAAATCTATCAGTTTCATTCAATGCCAATTTTTAGAAATAGTTACTTTATTTTTTTACCTTCTTCTGTAAAGTTCTCATTTATGGAACGTTCTGTTTTCATTACGCTTACCAGAATTGCAAGTGCAACAAAAACCATAGGTTGCCAAGTTAATTCTGCAGTAGCAATACTAGCCAGCACTAATGCTGCTATAAAAGAAAACGCACTATATTTTAAAAATGATTTATTAAAAGTAGTGTTTGCAAAATCCCAAATTTGTTGATTTTGCATCGCTTTTGGAGTTCTGTAACCATACCAACGATTTACTTTTTTAGGCGGAAATTTCCAAAAAATAATACTGATAATAAATAACACTCCATTAGTAGTTAATACATAAATAAAAGGATTCATAGTTGTTTTTTTGTTTTACTTTTTAATTGGTCTCATTAAACCTTCTTGTGCAAATGAGGCTACCAATTTTCCATCTCTAGTATAAATATTTCCTCTGCTTAAACCTCTAGCACCAAAAGCGTTTGGAGATTCTGCTGAAAATAACATCCAGTCATTAAAATCAAACTCTCTAAAAAACCACATAGAATGATCTAAACTAGCAGTCATTGTATTTGCAAAACTAAACTCTGCTGCATTAGGATTAAATGCTGCATTTAACACATTGTAATCAGAAATATAAGTAAGTATTTGATGTTTTGTTGGAGTGTCCATCTTTGGAATATCACCTTTTAACTTAAACCAAATCTCTTCTTTTGCAGGTAAGTTCTCTGGTTTTAATGGATTTGGAATACGAACAGGCTTAAAATCAATTGGTCTTTCAATACTTAAAAACGATTTTATTCCTTTTGGCAAAGCATCACCAAATTTTGTAACCATATCTTCCCAACTTAACAACTCTTCAGGCTGTTTTATATTGGTATTCATATTAGTTTGATGCTCAAAACCATCTTCTTTTTTATGAAAGGAAGCTGCTAAAATAAAAATAGTTTTTCCTTTTTGGCTAGCAGTTACTCTTCTTGTAGAAAAACTTCCACCATTCCTCATTTCAGCAACATCATAAGTTATAGGAAGGTTTAAATCTCCTGCTTCTAAAAAATAAGAGTGTAATGAGTGTATAAATCGATCTTTTGCAATTGTTCTATATGCAGCGTTAACAGCTTGTGCCAATACCTGGCCACCAAAAACAATAGCACTCCCAATTGTAACACTTTCTCCTACAAAAGTGTGCGGATTTACTTCTTCTAAATGTAATAGTGAAATGAGTTCTTTACTGTTTTTCATTGGAGGTTTTTTTAAATGGAAAATTTTGACGAAAAGGTGTAGGTTGTACACGCTGCAAAAATAGCTTTAAAATTTTATTTGTAATGCTTTTCTTGTGACGTAAATACATAGTTAAATCTTCTGGTTCTGCACCAACAGAACTTTTAATTTCGCTAGCAGTTCTTCCAAAATTTAATGTTTTTATTTTTTTATCGATTGCAATTTCTATGTAATGATATAACATTCTTTGATAAACAGCATGTGTTTTGTTTAAATCATAGTTTATACCTACAAAATGTGCATCTAAATTATTTTGATTGATAATACCAGACATAAAGCCAACCATTTCATTTTTTAACCAAAAGGTTTTTAAAATATAATTGTCTCCTAATTTCTTTACAAAACCTTTGTACGTTTCTAAGTTAAAATCACCTAAATTAAAAGTGGCATTTGTGGCTACTTTTTTATATAATTCTGCCATTTTAGGTAGATGATTATTTATGTTTTCTGAGGTTACTTGTTTTATTTCTAAAGAAGAACTTAGTTCAAAAGCCCTTTTAGTTTTTACTCTAAATTTTAATGCACTTAAATAATCATCAAAATTTAACCAATTATTGTCTAAATGTAACACCATATTGGGTTCTACAGAAAAAGGATGATAATTAAAATCTACTAACTCACTTATTTTAGCAAGCGATTTTTTCTTAAAATCCTTAAGTAAAAAGGCATCAATAGTAAGTGTTTTATTCTCATTAACGTAGTTTAATATGGCTTTAGCTGCTTCTTTTATTACTGTGTTTTTGTTTGCATGGTTTTTTACAAATAATCCATGCTCACCACTCACAAAAGTGTTTCCACAGATTAAAAGTTTTAACGGTTTTCTTTTAGGAATAAAACGCAATTTTTCTCCAAATTCCTTAATTTTCTTAACAAGAGACTCAAGATCGTTTTTTACAGTTTCAAAGTAAAAATCTACAATTTGTATAGATGCAAAAGCTTTAGGTTTTTTATTCTTATCCACTAAAACAATATAGAAAAAAGTAATTTCAGGATGATTTTCTTCAATCGATTCTAAAAAGTTCCTGTTGAAGTAAAGATTCTGTTCACAATCTAATGAGTTCCAAATCTCTTCAGGAATATCAGAAATTCTAGTATAATAAATTGCATTTTTGTTTACAGAATTTTTCAAAGGAATACGCCTATTTTAGATAATGCAAAGTTCTTAAAAATAACTTGGTTTAAAAATTTTGTACATAAAATAAACAATTATAACTTTTCTTTAACACTGTAGGGTTTAAATAGAATTTTTTGCTAAACTCAAAAAAGTATCTTTGCAAAACTATAAAAAGCCTTGTTTTAGTAAACAAGAAACTTCAATTAACTAAATTATGAGAAAAATAATACTAGCCATTTTAGGATTACTATTAATTGCTGGAGCCATTCTTTTGGGGAACTATTTTATGGAGCAAAATCAAAAACCAAGACCAACTTTTAAAAAAAGTATTAAAACGGTTTTTGTAAATGAGGTTGAAAATGCAGACATACCAATAATTTTATCTGCAAATGGTAACTTAAATGCTAAAAATAAAATCGATGTTTTTTCTGAAGTTCAAGGTGTTTTAAATACTTCTTCAAAACCCTTTAAACCTGGTACAAAATATTATAAAGGAGAGGTTTTATTAAGTATAAATAGTGATGAATTTAGAGCGACTTTAAAATCTCAGAAAAGTAATTTATTTAATTTAATTACTTCAATTTTACCAGATATACGTTTAGATTATCCTACTGAATTTAAAAAATGGGAAACCTATTTACAGGGTTTTAATATTAATAATACCATAAAAAAATTGCCAGAATTTGGCTCTGATAAAGAAAAATATTTTATTTCTGGGCGTGGAATTTTAACGGCTTATTATAATGTAAAAAACTTAGAAGTACGTTTGTATAAACATCAAATTAGAGCACCTTTTACAGGTGTGTTAACAGAGGCTTTAGTAACTCCAGGAACTTTAGTAAGATCTGGTCAAAAATTGGGTGAGTTTATAGATACAAATGTTTACGAAATGGAAGTTTCTGTAAGTGCAGAATATGCTGATTTGTTAAAAGTAGGCAATACTGTAGCATTAAATAACTTGAATAAATCTAAAAACTACGAGGGTAAAGTGATTCGTGTAAATGGTAAAATAGATCAAGTTTCACAAACCATAACTGCTTACATAGAAGTAAAACATCCAGATTTAAAAGAAGGTATGTTTTTAGAAGCAAATTTGGTAGCGAAATCAGAAGCAGATGCCATAGAAATACCGAGAAAATTATTGGTTGATAATTCTGCAGTATATACTGTTAAAAATGATAGTATACTTACATTATCAGAAGTTAATCCAGTGTATTTTGGAGCAGAAAAAGTTGTTATAAAAGGATTACAAAATGGCGATAAAATTCTAAGTCAAAACTTACCTGGTGCTTTTGATGGAATGATTGTAAAAACCGAAACAAAAAATAAGTAGATGAAAAAGATAATTACTTATTTTATAAAATACCCTGTTGCTGTAAACGTAATGATTTTTGCGTTTGTAATTTTTGGAGCAGTTGGTGCTATTAGTATGAAATCTTCCTTTTTTCCATTGGTAGATTCTCAGTTAATTAGAATCAATTTAGCTTATCCAGGAGCTTCACCAGCAGAAATGGAAGAAGGTGTAGTATTAAAAATAGAAGACAATTTAAAAGGTATTGTTGGTGTAGAAAGAGTAACTTCTGTCTCTAACGAAAACGCAGCAGTTGTAAATGTAGAAGTAGAAAAAGGTAAAAATATAGATGTTGTTTTATCGGATGTAAAAAATGCTGTTGACAGAGTGCCATCTTTTCCTTCTGGAATGGAACCACCTGTTATTGCTAAAGTAGAAAGTGTTAGACCTACAATTAGCTTTACAGTAAGTGGTACAAATGTATCTCTTAAATCTTTAAAACAATATGCTAGAAACATAGAAAATGATATTCGTGGAATTGAAGGAATATCTCAAGTTGCCATTTCTGGTTTTCCAGCAGAAGAAATAGAAATTGCAGTTCGCGAAAACGACTTATTGGCGTACAATATGTCTTTTACAGAAGTAGCTAATGCAGTTAGAAACTCGAACATTTTAATTACAGGTGGTAATATAAAAACGGCTGAAGAAGATTATTTAATTCGTGCAAGTAACCGTTCTTACTATGGAGTTGAATTACAAAACTTAATTGTAAGAACAGAAACGAATGGTAATATTATTCGTTTAAAAGATGTTGCAGAAGTTAGAGATACTTGGTCAGAAAATCCAGATAGATTATTTTATAATGGCAACCTAGCTATTGATATTACAGTAAGTAACACTAATAATGAAGATTTAATTTCTTCTGCAGATAAAATTAAAGAGTACATTTACGAATACAACCAAAAACAACAAAATGTACAATTAAATGTTTCTAGTGATGCTTCTATAACATTAAATGGAAGAACAAAACTTTTAGTAGAAAACGGAGTTGTAGGTATACTTTTAGTACTTTTCTTTTTAGCATTATTCTTAAACTTAAGATTAGCAATTTGGGTAGCTTTTGGATTACCAATTGCCTTTTTTGGGATGTTTATTTTCGCAGCACAATTCGATGTTACCATAAACGTACTTTCTCTTTTTGGAATGATTATCGTTATTGGTATTCTCGTTGATGATGGTATTGTTATTGGAGAAAATATTTATCATCATTATTACGATTTAGGAAAATCTAAAATTCAAGCAGCAATTGATGGAACAATGGAAGTAATTCCACCAATTGTATCAGCAATATTAACAACCATTATTGCGTTCTCAACTTTCTTTTTTGTTGATGGTAGAATAGGGAGTTTCTTTGGTGAAGTTTCTACAATAGTATTACTAACGTTATCTGTTTCTTTAATAGAAGCACTAATTATTTTACCTGCACATATTGCACACTCAAAAGCTTTAAAGCGAAGAAAAGAAGAAAAACTAGCTTCAAATTTTAATTTTGATGATTTAGCAATAGAGTCTGTAGAACACAAAAACAACAAGGTAATTGTTGTTAAAAATGGTGAAACAATTGAGTTAGATAAAGAGAGTAAAATAGATGCTTTATTTGCAAAAATAAATGGCTTTGCAGACAAGTATTTAAGTCTCTTTAGAGATAAATATTACGTTCCATTTTTAAAGTTTTCTTTAAAAAACAAAGTGTTTGCATTTTCTGTACCTGTAGCTATTTTAATTTTTAGTTTTATGGCTATAGGTGGAGGTATTGTAAAAACCTCTTTTTTTCCAAGAATTGCTAGTGATAGAGTGCAAATTACACTTAACATGCCTCAAGGAACAAA
This sequence comes from uncultured Polaribacter sp., assembly GCA_963973485.1. GTDB lineage: Bacteria > Bacteroidota > Bacteroidia > Flavobacteriales > Flavobacteriaceae > Polaribacter. The sequence goes on from CAXBAC010000038.1 coordinate 10,120, forward strand.
TGAGCAAATTACAGATTCAATTATATCTTATATAGAAGAAAAAGTTTGGGAGGTTAATAAAGTTTATACAGCTAAGCAAACTGGTAATATTCAGGTTGTAGAAAATGTAATTAAAAGAGTTGGTCCTGGTTCTGCAAATGCTACATTAACCGTTAATTTATTACCTGGTGAAGCAAGAGATGTATCATCACCAGAAATAACCAACGCAATTAGTGATAAAGTTGGTAAAGTTTATGGTGTAGAAAGTTTAGTTTTTGGTTCTGGAGGTAATTTTGGTGGTAGTCCAGTTGCTGTTTCTTTGTTAGGAAACAATATAGAAGAACTTAAAGCAGCAAAGCAAGAATTAAAAGCGGAATTAGAAAACAATTCACTTTTAAAAGATGTTTCAGATAATGATCCTGCAGGAATTAAAGAAGTTAAAATTACCTTGAAAGACAATGCGTATTTGTTAGGCTTAAATTTACAGTCTATCATGACACAAGTTCGTTATGGATTTTTCGGTTTCCAAGCACAGCGTTTTCAACGAGGTCAAGATGAAATAAAAGTTTGGGTTCGTTATGACAAAAAAGACAGATCTTCTATTAAAGATTTAGATGATATGCGAATCATAACACCTACAGGAACTCGAATTCCGTTTTCTGAAATTGCTAACTACGAAATAGAAAGAGGAGATATTGCAATAAATCATTTAGAAGGTAAACGTGAAATTCAAATCACAGCAGATTTAAAGAATTTAGAAACAAGTGCAACTGAAATTTTAGATGACATTAAGGCTAGAGTTATGCCAGAAATTTTATCTAAATATCCAACAGTATCACCTTTATTTGAAGGGCAAAATAGAGAAGCTAAAAAAACAACAGATTCTGTTAATGTTGTTGGGCCAATCATTTTATTGCTAATTTATATTGTAATTGCATTCACATTCCGTTCTTACAGTCAACCAATTTTGCTAATTATCATGATTCCTTTTAGTATGATAGGTGTAGTTTGGGGGCATTATATTCATAACTTTTCAATAGGTATTTTATCGTGGTTAGGTATTATTGCTTTAATTGGAATTATGGTAAATGATGGTTTGGTTTTGATTGGTAAATTCAATAATTATTTAAAAGAAGGTATGAAATATGATGATGCTTTAATTGCAGCAGGTCAATCGCGTTTTAGAGCAATTTTCTTAACATCACTAACAACAATTGCAGGTTTAGGTCCACTTTTATTAGAAAAAAGTAGGCAAGCACAATTCTTAATTCCAATGGCAATTTCTATTGCTTATGGTATTGCAATTGCAACAGTGTTAACTTTAGTAATGTTGCCACTTTTATTATCGGTTTCAAATGCTATAAAAGTAAATATTAAATGGCTTAAAACAGATCAAAAAGTAACTAAAGAAGAAGTAGAAAGAGCAATTATAGAAGCTAAAGTTGATGAAGAAGAAGATGAAATACTTATTCTTAATAAGAAATAATAAAATTATGAAACTAATTAAAAACGCTATTTTCTTAATTGTTTTCCTAGCAAGTTTTGTAAGCAAAGCTCAAGAAATTTTAACCAAAGAAAAGGCTTTAGAAATTACTTTAGAAAATAACTTTGGAATAAAAATTGCCAAAAACAATATAGAAATTGCAGAAAATAATACCAGTATTTTTAATACTGGATTTTTACCCACTGCAACTCTAAATTCAGGAGCAAATTATAGCAGAAATAACCAAAGCTTAACACTTACAGATAGAGATACAGGTGGTGATTTAGAAATTTCTGGTAATGGAGTTGTTGCAAAAAC